>DCUI01000038.1:2699-2926 GCA_002327785.1 Phycisphaerales bacterium UBA2218 | reverse complement strand
GGCGTGTATTACGGCTTTCATGCCTTACGGCATTTCATGGCATCGTATTTACTCGACGAAAAAAAGGTATCACTGAAAACTGTCAGCGAATTATTACGTCACAGAAACGTACGGACAACAGAAATTTATCTCCACGCCATCAGCCAATCCAAGCTCATCGCGTTGGATAACCTGGAGGGAAAATTTACGCTAAAATTAGCATATCCGCCACCAACACCCGCCACCAA
>DCUI01000038.1:0-2666 GCA_002327785.1 Phycisphaerales bacterium UBA2218 | reverse complement strand
CGCTGAGTTAACCGCCCCTGCTGGGAATTTCCTATAGCGCATCCCCTGACCGTTTTCAAGAAAAAAAGCGGATCTCCATGTCTTGCGTCCTCCGGAAGTGGAATGATCTCCGAACATCGGCTGCATGCAAAAAAAGGCCGGCGGCATGCGCCGCCGGCCCCACTTCCTGCATCGATTCGATCAGGATTGCTTTCTACAGCATTTCATAGATCGCCGCCGCACCCATGCCGCCGCCGATGCACATGGAGACGATGCCGCGTTTCGCCTTGCGGCGCTTCAGTTCGTGCAGCAACTGCGCCGTGAGCTTCGCACCCGTCGCACCCAGGGGATGACCCAGGGCGATGGCGCCGCCGTTCGGGTTGATGTCGCCCGCCTTCAGCCGGTCTTCGATGCCGATCGACCGGATGGAATAGAGCGCCTGAGAGGCAAAGGCTTCATTGAGCTCGAACACGTCGATATCCTTGGCGGTCAGACCGGCCATCTTCAGGACCTTGGGAATCGCATAGGCCGGTCCCACGCCCATTTCCTCGGGCTTGCATCCCGCCACGGCGTACCAGGCCAGCCGGGCGAGCGGCTTGAGACCGAGGGCCTTCGCCTTCTCCGCGCTCATCAGCAGCGTAAAGGCCGCCCCGTCGGTCATCTGCGAGGAGTTCGCCGCCGTCACGGTCCCGCCCTGCTTGAAGGGGGACTTCAGTTTGGCCATATCCTCGATCTTCGCCGGCCATCTGACGCCGTCGTCCGTGTCGAAGACGACCTTTTCGCGGACGCGCTTCCCGCTCTTGGTCTTCTTGTACACATAGGCCTCGATGGGGATGATCTCTTCCTTGAACTTCCCGGCCTTGATCGCCTCGAAGGCGCGGCGGTTGCTCTCCAGACCGAAGGCGTCCATGTCTTCCCGGGAAATGCCGTGGTTCGCGGCCACGTTCTCGGCCGTGATGCCCATGGAGACATAAACGTTCGGCTGTTCCCCGAACTTCCAGTCCGGATTCGGGCGGAAGATGCTGCCGCCCATCGGGATGTGGGACATGGTTTCGCAGCCGCCCGCGATGATGACGTCGGACCAGCCGGCGCGGATCTTGGCCGTCGCATCGGCGATGGACTGAACGCCGGACGAGCAGAAACGGTTGACGGTCATGCCGCTGACCGGCTCGGGAAGGCCGGCGCCCACCGCCAGGACCTTGCCGTAGTTCATACCCTGCTCCGCCTCGGGGAAGGCGCAGCCGACGATCAGGTCGTCGATCTCTTCCGGTTTCAACTGCGGAACGCGGGCCAGCAAACCCTTGATGACCTGAATCCCGATCTGATCCCCGCGGGTTGCCGCGAGACCGCCTCTCTTATAACGACCCCCTGGACTTCTGACAGATTCAACGATTACCGCATCACTCATCTTCTTTCTCCTTCTTTCAAATGAAGGGCGAGGGGCGAAAGGCCGGGGACGAAGGGAGGTCCCACGCCCCGAACCTTTAGCCATACGCCATTTCTGTTTTAGTTCCGCAACGGTTTGCCCGTCGTCAGCATGTGCATGATCCGGTCCTGGGTCTTCTGCTCGCCGCAGAGGCTGAGGAACGCCTCGCGCTCGAGGTCCAGAATCTCCTGTTCCGTGACATAGGTTCCTTCCGCGCAATCGCCGCCTGACAGGATATAGGCGACCTTTTTCGCGACATGGACGTCATACGCCGAGGCGTAATTGCCGTGCTGCATGTTGTACAGAATGCCATTCGTCATGCCGATGAAGTTGTCGCCCATGACCGGGATCAGGGCCGGCTTCGGGGGCTTGTAGAACTTGGACAGCCCCAGCACGACCTGTTTGGCTTCCCAAATCTGCTGATCGCGCCCCATGCTGATATTCTCGGTCTTGCGGATGTAGCCGAGGTCCATGACTTCCACCGCGCTCGTCCCGACCTTCGCCGTGGCGATGTTCTCGAACACCTTCGCGTAAAAATGCTGCAGGTTCAGACCCGCCTCGACGGCGCCCGTCGGAATGCCCTCCGTCGCGCGCACCATTGATTCCTTGCAGCCGCCACCCGCCGGGATAACGCCGACGCCGACTTCCACGAGCCCCATGTAGGTCTCGCCGCAGGGCTGGCAACGCGCCCCGTGCATCGCCATCTCGCAACCGCCGCCTAGCGCCATGCCCGCCGGCGCCGTCACGACCGGTTTCGAGAGGAACTTCATCTTCATGTTGGCGTTCTGCAAACCGGCCACCATCTGCTCCAGCATATCCCAGTCGGCCTTCTGGCAGGCGAGGAGCACCTGGAAGATATTGGCGCCAGCCGAGAAGTTCGTAGCGTGATTTCCGACCACCATGCCGACGAAATCCTTGGCGACAATGTCGCAACTTTCGTCGATCATGGCAATCATCTCCGGATCCACCGCGTTCATCTTGGCGTGGAACTCGAGACACACGACGCCATCGCCGATATCGACCAGGGAAGCCGCCGCGTTTTCCTTGACGATCTTTTTCCGTTCCTTGAGTTCCGGAAGGAGAATGACCCGGGGGTTGTCCTTGAACTTCACATACCCCTTCGTCTCGAAGTCGTAGTAGTACATCCCGTCTTCCTTCTTGGCGTAGAAAGACGCACATCCAGCCTTGAGCATTTCTTCGATCTTCTTGGGAACCTTGATCTTGAGCTTCTTCATAACGTCGACGGCTTCCTTCACGCCGA
>DCUI01000233.1:11310-11477 GCA_002327785.1 Phycisphaerales bacterium UBA2218 | reverse complement strand
CGATCATGTAGTTGCGCGCCACGGTGCGGAACAGGCCCGCGAGGTTGTCCACCCGTGTTGCGCCTTCGTTCTGCTTATGGATAAGGTCCGACTGAACGACCACGCCGCAGCGGGCGAGGAACTCACTCGGTTCCTTCGACCGCGAGGCCTCCTCCTCGGCCCGCCGG
>DCUI01000233.1:0-11289 GCA_002327785.1 Phycisphaerales bacterium UBA2218 | reverse complement strand
CGGCACTGCTTCTCGACGAGCATGCCCGAGCCGCCGCCACACTTGGTGCCGGTCCGCCACTCGGTGATGACTTTGCGGTTGTCCACCGAGCCCAGGCTGAAGAAATAGGAGTCCTTGGCGCCGATATGAAAAATGCACTTGGCCGCGGGAGCGACGATCTCCGCACCCTTGGGGATCGCCACGCTGTCGTAGACGTACAAGGCCCCGCGCATGACCCTGGGAAACGGTTCGGCCGCGCTGCCGGTCAAAGAAGTGCTCTTGACGCACGTGAGGTCGCAATGGGCTGCGATGTCGCGCCATGCCTCGCCGATAGCGCCGAGGGGATTGGCGAAGTGCATGATCGGATCGGGCGAATACAGGACGGTCCTGTCGGCGCCGAGAACCGCGTAGTGAACGAAACTGCTGCCGACATCGAAGGCGACAAACAACTCGCCGGCCCCGGTGTGCGTCCGCTGCTGTGGTCGTGAAATCATAGTCCCCTACCCGTCCAGGGAGAATCTAACAGCCCCTGTTAATACTGCTGCACTATCCTGTGAATAGTCCAAGTACAAACCTGTTAGATACTCCGGACCTGTGAATTTGTCAAGCCTAGCCACAAAAGCCCTAACAGCTTTTCCACAAAGTCATTCCAATAATAAAAGATATATCTCATTTAGCAGCAAAGATTTATGACATCATAAGGCCCTGAGTTAACAGAAGGAAGCGCCTATATGACTTATCCTATTACCCTTTCTTCTAGAATATCTTTCTTATAGAGTTATGTCCGTCCTGTGACATTCGGGTTTTCGACGGGAGTGGTCGAAGACAGTCGCGTCGGCAAAAGCAAAAAGGGTTGTCGAGAAGGAACACCCTCGGTACACTAGCACGAAATTCTAGATCGTGTGGCGCAGTGGGCGCCTGTGGTTTTTGAGAGGTATGCCATGAAGGTCACCTTTAACCGTTCCGCGCTGGCAGAGGCCTTGGGGCTCATGACTTCGATCGTTCCGAGTCGCACGCCCAAGCCGATTCTCAAGTGCGTACGGATCGCAGTTGCCGGCAAGGAGATGCGGATCTACGCGACGAACTTGGAACTCGGTCTGGAATACCTGATCTCCGAGGTCGATGTGGAGCAGGAGGGCGAGGTCGTCGTCGAAGCAGATCGCCTGGCGGCGATCATTCGGGAGAGCATCGAGGATGTCCTGGTCCTGGAGTCCATCGACACGACCTGCGAGATCCGCGGGGCCGACAGTCATTTCAAGGTCTACGGCCAGGACCCAAAGCAGTATCCCAGAATGCCCTCCTTCGGATCGGGCAGCGGAGACCTGACGATCGGGCTCGATTCTTTGCAGGCCGGGATCACGCAGTCCTTGTTCGCTACCGCCAAAGAGAGCAGCCGGTACGCGATCAATGGCGTGCTCTGGGAAGCCAAGGGCAAGAAGCTCATGTTGGTCGCGACGGACGGCCGCAGGCTGGCGAAGTGCCGCGTGGACCTGCACCATACTGTAGGCGAAGGCGCCGAGCGGAAGGTCATCGTGCCCGCCAAGACCATGGCGCTGATCGAGAAACTCGGCAAACGGGAAAAGGAAACGGTCGCGGTCAAGTTCGTGGACAACCAGGTTCTCTTGAGCTGCGCCAATGTGGTGATCAGCTCGAACCTCGTGGAAGGCAACTTCCCGAAGTACGAGGACATCATCCCAGGCGATTATGACAAGAAGTTGACCCTGTCCACCGACGCGGCGCTCAGCGGGGTTCGACGGGCGGCTTTGTTGACAAGCGAGGAGTCCAAGGGCGTGAAACTGTCGCTGACAGCCGATGCCCTGGTCTTCTCGGGCAGCTCGCCGGAAGCCGGCGCCGCGGAAGTGAGTATGCCGGTCGAGTACGGCGGCGAACCCATCGAAATCGGATTCAATCCGCAATTCCTAATCGACGCGTTGCGCGTGATCCAGGCGCCGGATTTCCAGATGGAGCTCGGCCAGCCGGACCGGCCGGGTGTGCTCAAGAGCGGCAACGACTTCCTCTACGTCCTGATGCCGATCAATCTCGGCTGACGGCCATAGCATCCAGAGGAGAAAACCCGACAGGGAACAAGGGAGCAGGGATGAACCAGGCAAGGATGTCCGATGCGTGCAAGATGAGTGATTTGGTGTCCGGTTTCGTGGACCGGATGGCCCCCGTGCATACCCAGTACGATTCGCTTGCGGAGGTATGGGAAACCCTGCTTCCGGGAAATTTGCAGTCTCACTGTCGGATCGGGGGGCTGGGCAACGGATGTCTGAAGATCCTCGCCGACGGCTCCAGCTACATGTTCGAGCTGCAATTGTGCAAGGCCGTGTTGCTCCGAGAGCTGCAAAGGCTCTGCCCCTCGGCCAAGATCCGCCGGATCGACGTCGCCATGGCGAGATGACGAACATTGGACTTGCGGCCGGCGCGGAAAGTGAGTAACTTTATAGGCGGGAGGGGACCTTTTCAGATAGTATACAGGGTTCCAGTTCTGCATTTCGACAGGTCTGGTCATACACTTAGGGTTGACTTTTGAGGGCCGGTATGGAGGCACATAAATACGACGCTAGCAACATCAAGATCCTCGGTGGCGTGGACGCCGTCCGCAAGAGGCCGGACATGTACATCGGCGACCGCGGCATCGCGGGCCTGCATCATCTCGTTTATGAAGTTCTGGACAATTCGATCGACGAGGCTCTCGCGGGTTCCTGCGACACGATCACTGTCCGCATTCAGGCCGACGGCAGTTGCAGCGTCGAAGACAACGGGCGAGGCATCCCGGTCGAGATGCACAAGGAGGCGAAAGTCAGCGCGCTGGAAGTCGTCCTGACGACCCTGCACGCAGGCGGCAAGTTCGACTCCGACAGCTACAAAGTGGCCGGCGGGCTCCACGGCGTTGGCGTCAGCGTCGTCAACGCGCTGAGCGATTGGCTGCACGTGGACGTCTTCCGCGACGGCACGCACCACCATTTTGAATGCCGCCGCGGTAAGAAGACCGGGCCGGTCCAGCTCGTGGGCCCCTCGAGCAAGCGGGGCACCAAGGTCACCTTCATGCCGGACGAGGAAATCTTCGGCGACGTCGAGTTCAACTACGACACATTGCTCAAAAGGATTCGCGAACTGGCCTATCTCAACGCGGGCCTCAAAATCACCTTCCGCGACGACCGGTCGGACAAGAAGGAAACGTTCCAGTACGAGGAAGGCATCAAGGCCTTCATCAAGCACCTCAACGAGGGCAAGAACATCCTGCATGAGGGGATCATCTACATGGCCAAGGACGATCCCGAGTCGAGGATGAGTTGCGAAGTGGCCATGCAGTACAACGACGGCTATACGGACAACGTGCTGGTCTTCGCCAACGATATTCGAAATATCGACGGCGGCACGCACCTGTCCGGGTTTCGGACTGCGTTGACGCGAACGATGAACTTCTACGCCCGCGCCAATAACCTGATCAAAGAGGGCCAGGCGACGACCGGCGACGACCTGCGCGAGGGTCTGACGGCCGTGGTCGCCGTGAAGCTGCCCAACCCGCATTTCGAAGCCCAGACCAAGGTCCGGCTCAGCAACCCCGAGGTCGGAAGCTTCGTCGAGACGACTGTCAACGAGCAGCTCGGCCATTACCTCGAGGAGCATCCGACTGAGGCCAAGCGAATCCTCAACAAGGCAATCCAGGCGGCCGCCGCCCGCGAAGCGGCCAGGAAGGCCCGCGAGCTGACCCGCCGCAAAGGAGCCCTGGGCAGCGCGAACCTGCCCGGCAAGCTCTGGGATTGCGCGAGCAAGGAACGACTGACGACCGAAATCTTCATCGTTGAGGGCGATTCGGCAGGCGGCTCGGCCAAGGGCGGACGGGACCGCAATATCCAGGCCATCCTCCCGCTCAAGGGCAAAATCCTCAACGTCGAGAAGGCCCGCCTGGAGAAGATGCTTGCACACGACGAAATCCGGACGGTCATCAGCGCGCTGGGCACCGGCATCGGGACGGACGAGTTCGACGTGGACAAGTGCCGCTACGGCAAAATCATCCTGATGACCGATGCGGACGTCGACGGCGCCCATATCCGCACGCTCCTGTTGACCTTCCTGTTCCGACAGATGCCCCAACTATTCGACAAGCGAATGGTTTACATTGCCCAGCCTCCGCTGTACGAGGTCAAGATCAAGGGCAGGAAGATCTCGGAATACATTCTTACCGAGCAGGAGATGCGCCGACGGATGATCACGCGAGGTCTCGAAGGCACCCAGCTCATGATCCGCAACGGAGGGACCGGCAAGGCCAAGGGCCGGAAATCGGAGAAGGAAACGGAACGCCAGGTCGTCGGCGAGAAGCTCGAAGAGCTTGTCAAGGCGCTGGCCGACATTGAACGAACCGTCGGCGTGCTGAACAGGCGGGGCCTCCCGTTTACGGAGTTCATCGCCGAGCACTACGATGGCGAGCGGCTCCCCCATTACCTGGTTCGTCGCCAAGGCCAGGAGAAGCCTGATTTCTTTTACGATCCCGCCTCGTACGAGAAACGCCTCGACGAGCTGGGGGCCTCCAAGAACGGCAACGGCGAGAAAGCCAACAGCGAAGAGGAGCCGGCCGCCGTGGGCGAGGAGTTGCACGAGGTCGTGCGAATCGAACAGATCGCCCAGAAGCTCAAGGCGGAGTATGGCCTCGACCTCAAGGACTTTCTCCTCAAGGTCCAGAAGACGGATTCCGGAGAGTCGGTCCCCACGAAGTTCGTGCTGATCCATGGGGAAGACAGCCACGAGATCGCGTCTCTGGGCGATATTTGCCCCGCCATTCGCCAGATCGGCGGGCAGGGCATCGAGATCAAGCGCTTCAAAGGCCTGGGGGAGATGAATGCCGAGCAACTCTGGGAAACGACGATGAACCCGAACACGCGAACGCTCCTGCACGTCCGGCTCGACGACGCCGGCGAGGCCGACAGGCTCTTCAGCATTCTGATGGGCGACGACGTGGACAAGCGACGCCGCTTCATCCAGGAACACGCGCTCGAAGTACAGAACCTGGACGTATAGAGGCCCGGCGCTGGGCTAAGGTCCGCTCGCATTCGCAGGAATAGAACGGCCGGCCCTCAGGGGCCTGGCCCGTCAGGCTGCGGTTTGCTATCGCCTCTGAACCGAGGTTGATCCGCTGCTCCGAAGCCCAAGAACGGGCTTGGCGGCGGCCTGCCGGGCGCTGTTGGTCCATGAACGGAGGATCCGGACCTTCTCCGTGAATTGCTCCATGGTCAGATCGCCCTTTGCGAAGGCATCCACCTCGGGCTTGGCTGTGCGAAAGACCAGCACATCCGATGGCTCAGCCGACGGTGGTTCCGTCTGGAGCGAGGCAGGAGACCGACCCGTCGAGTAGACATAGGCAAGGCCATCTGGGCGGCGAGATGTGATCACGACGTTGATGAGGTCCTGTGGCCCGGGCACGCGCAGGTTTGATGCATGTCGGAGCGACCTGATCAGGGTCTTCTTGAGGCTATCCACCTTCTCCGCGTCATATTCCGGGACGGCGGGCTCGTTTTGGCTCGGCGGCGTGCCCCTGAGCTCATCGACTGTCTGTGACCAAAGGGGGTCGGCGGACGGTTCGCTCTTACGCTGTTCAGGCTCCTGCAGCGAGGCTGCCAGCGGGAAACCGACCTCGATGAAGAACACGGCGCCGTATCCGTCGAGATAGAGGCCCTGGGTCTGTGAGCGGCTGTCGACTGCGGTCCGACCGCTGAACGGGTCGAACACGGTGACCGATCCTCGTTTGGGCAGCAGTGGCGCCATGGCCTTGTCGAAGATTCGGCACATCACCATCATGTCTTCGCGGACGGCAGTGAGAGTCTCGGCGTTCAGATCGGGCCCGGGCACGACAAACACGGCGTGCAAAGCCTGAGCCGCGGGGTCGTCGGGACGCGAAGCCCTTTGGATCGCATTGAGAAGGGATGATATCTCCTTCTGCTGGCTACTGGGCATGCTTTCGGCCGCCCATTGTTGACCGGCAGGCACGGCGGACGAGGCCTGTGTGGCGTTGGTCAGGGTCATCAACAGGATAGCTGCTGGAATGAACGTCGTCATGTTCGTATCTCCCATCAAATAGCAAAAGGCAAGAATCAAACTGCAAGACGAAGGAAGTCATCGCGGCGAGCCGTGATTCCGCTATCTTGATCTTCGATATTTGCATTCAGTACGCAACCGTCTGCACACGCTGCTCGAACGCCGTGGAGCTGAGCTCCCCTTTGGCGTACAAGTCCACGTCGGCTTTGGTCGCCCGCAGGATGAACGCACTGCTGCCCATCGGCGTTGCGCCGGCGGGTTGTGCCGACGTTCCCTGGACCACGATCGTCAGCCATTCGCGAGCGTCCAGGGCCCGGATATTCGTCGCGTGCTTCATCGTGGCAATCAGCGTGCTCCGAAGCGTGTCGACCCTCTCTCGGCTGTAGGGCTCGGGGGCCTCCTGATCTCCCCGGCCGTACGGACTCGATGTCTGAGGCGAGAAGATCGATTGCTTTGTTTCAGCCCAGACGGTGTCGCTTTGTTCCGCTGGGACCGGCTGCTCCTCCGTCTCCGGCGGCGGCACCAGAGGGAAATCCGCCCGGATGAAGAACAGTGATCCGTAGCCGGCCACGTACAGTGGTTTCGGTCGGCCGCTGAATGAGAACAGGGCTGCCGGTCCCATGCTATCGCCCACGAAACGTGTCTGTCCATAGAAGCCCATCCTTGCCCCGGCCACTGCTCCTGCGGCATTCGCGGAGTTCTTCTCAATGATCCTGGCCATGACGGTGAGGTCCTCAATGATCCTACCTACCGCCTCGGCGTCCATCTCCTTGCCCGGGACCACAAGAACGGACTGTGTTGCCGGTGCGTCGTCGGATGGGAAAAATAGCCCGTACCGCGCGCGGGCAGAGGCCTGAGCATTCGTGCCGGCAGAGGCACCTTCGGATGCGCCGGGACTGTGCCCGGTCGCCATCAGCAGGATCAGTAAAGTCACGCCGATACTCGTCTTACGCAAAGGGGTCATGGTTCGTTCCTTTCATTGTGAATCCGGGTAGGTTGGGAGGGCTGCGCGCCGAGGTCCTCCGGACGGACATCGACGAGCAGTTGAACGAATTGCCGTCTGGTCTCCTCGGTCCGCTGGGCCACGGTTTGCAGACCAGCGGCAAGCTGTGTATTATCCTGAACGCGATTGAGCTCGATCCAATGGAGGGCTTGCGCGATTCGAGTCAGGTCCTGGGCCTGGGCCGTGCCGATACTCTCGACCAGTTCCGCGAGGAGCCGGTTGGTCACGGCGTTCGATGCCGCCAGAGTCTGGACGGCGGCGCGGTTCATGTCGTCGCGATACTGTTCCGTAAGTTCTTCTTTCAGCTTGACATAGGTTGCCGCGAGAGCAAGCTGGTAACGCTGCTGCAGGTCTTCGACCACCTTGGCGCGGATCGCCGGCTCAAGGGAAGCCGCCAGCGACGGGGCCAATGCCTCTCGCAGTTTATCCATGTTCACAGGCGCCGGTCCGGAGAACCTCCCGAACACATACCCGAGTGCGATCAGGGCGGCAGCCGCCAGTGAGAACCTGGTCGTCACTTGCCTGATGTTGATTCGTCTGCGATCTCCGTACCGAGCTTCCTGCTGAGCGGACCGGGCACAGGCAAGCCGACGGACCGTTTCCTCGACTACAGCCTTCGGCGGCTGCTGCCCGGCGGCCCCTTCTTTCAGGCGGGCGGCGGCCCGGGCCAGAATGTCGTCATCTCGTTTCACGGGACACCTCGTCTTTCACATCTGTCGCGGCCAGGACCTCGCGGAGGCGGGCCTTGGCGCGGTGCAGCGATACGCCGACAGCGCCGACTCCGATCTGAAGCTGGCGGGCGATCTGCCGGTAGCTCATTTCATTCAAGTACCGCAGGCAGAACACTTTAGCCTCCTGAGCGGGCAGTTGTCCGATTGCCTCCCGCAATTGCCGGGCGAGGTCCTGGGCCTCGACCTGGTCGAGCGGGTCCACGCCTTCGGCGCTTTGCTCGCAACCGTATGCGCTCATCCCGTGCCGGTCCTGCCGAGCCCTCTGCCGGAGCCTGTCGATTGCCCGCGTGGTCGTCAGGCGAACCAGCAGTCCCGGAAGATTTCGCACGTGCTGCCGCCGCGAGACCTCCAGCGCCGTCAGGAACGTCTCCTGGAAGCAGTCCGCGGCGTCCGTGTGGTTCCCGAGCAGCCGGTATGCGGTCTGCCATACGAGCGGTCCGTACCCTTCGACAACGACCTGCCAGTCCTGCGTCTGCAAGAGCGTCCTCACTTCATTCCTGCCGGCGGAACCGTACGCCGTCCATGGAGCGCATGATTCTCCGGTTTTTGAATCACCGTCCGAAATAGATGTCGATTCATCCGGCGCGTTTATTACATCAGGTGGGACAAGCGCATACAAGATGTCCCGATGTCACTCAGTCCAGGAAAAGTGCAACTTTCTTTGCGTCTTGTCGGTTTTTTTCTTGCGTTGTGACAAACGCGCTGGCAGAATATCCGCGTCAGTCCCATGGCGATGTATTTGCAGGAGCAAAACATGGGATCTTCGGGAGGCGTTCAATGACGGGCAGACAAAGAAGCACAAAGTCAGTGGTGAGAACGAGTCTGCTGTATGTGCTTATGGGCGTTGCCTTGTTTGCTGTATGGGGGTGCGATCAGGGGCCGCGGCCGGCGAGGACCGGCAGCATTGCTCCGGTGTCGTCGTCCGACAAGACCGAAGCGATGTTGCTCAGTCAGCTTGACGCGAAGTACGAGAATCCGCAAGCGCACTACGAGTTGGCCCGACTGTATCACAAATCCCAGAACTGGCTCAAGGCGGACTTTCACTACAACCAGGCGATCAGCTTTGACCCGGCGTACCGGGCCGCTCAGGCCGGCTGGATCAAGATGTTCATCGATCGTGGTGAGACGGCCAAGGCAGAGCAGTACGCCAACAGCTACATGCGGCAGGCCGCAAGCACCGTAGGCGAGATGCTGCGGCTTGGATGGGCGTTTGAGGGGGTCGGCCTCGACGCCTACGCCTTGCGGTGTTATCGCCAGGCGCTGGATGCGGCCCCGGATTCGCCCGAGGCCAACAGGCAGATTGGATTCTACTACCTGAACAAAGGCGATCAGGCCCAGGCGAAGCAATACCTGATGCGGAGTTTCGAGCTAAACCCCAGGCAGCCGGAGGTCGCCGGCGCGCTGGGAAGGCTTGGAGTCGTGGTCCAGACGCCCATCGAGCCTGAGCCCGTGACGACAAGACCGAAATGAAAACACTTGGCAGATTTGACGTGTGAGGTGTCAAGAAACGGCTTGAATCTTCGCACCTGACAGTTGGTGGAGTTGCTTTTTCGTTGCCCCGTGGCGAAAGGATGCGCTGCGGGGTTTTTTCTTTCGGTCGCTCTGTCCGGCAAGAGCGGCGCCGCCGGCTGTCTCAACGATGGCTGCACCCGCCGCGGCAGTTATCCTCTTACGGAGCCACGAGATGCATCTCGGCAGGTATTCATTCGGAATCGGGGACCGCTTCGGTCATCAGGGCCGGGCTCAATTGGCGGCCCTGGTCGAGGCAAGGCGGCAGGGGATCGAGATCACCCCCGTCTGGAACAAGTCGAATCGGGAGCACGGGATCATCGGCACCACGCCCGCCGATGTTCGTACAGAGGCAGACGCAGCGGTGGCGGCCTGCGGCTGGAAGGGACCCTATTTCGTCGACGCGGACCACATCGGCCTGGGCAACGTGGATGGATTCATCGAAGCCAGCGACTTTTTCACGCTCGACGTGGCCAATTTCGTGGGGCGCCTCGGCGCCGCAGGCCGCTGCGCGTCGGGCCTGCTCGCCTCGGAGGGCCCTGCGGCGTCGCATGTCCGACAAGCCGCCGACATTGAATTGTTCGTCGCCCGGCACCGGGTCCTGCTCGGTTCCCATCGCATCGATGAAATCGGCGAGCCGGTTGCTCTCGACGAATCCCGTCTGCGGTCCATTGCGGCCAAGTACCTCTTCGCAGTGCAGCAGGCCGGGGAGATCTTCCGTCACGTCGAGGCCAGGAAGGGCCCGGGCCGGTTTGTTACGGAAGTGTCGATGGATGAGACGGATACGCCGCAGACGCCGGTCGAGCTGCTCGTGATCCTCGCCGCGATTGCCGACGAAGGCATCCCTGCCGAGACGGTCGCGCCCAAGTTCAGCGGCCGGTTCAACAAGGGTGTGGACTATGCCGGCGACGTGAAGCAATTCGCCACCGAATTCGAGCGGGACCTGGCAGTAATCCGATTTGCGGTCCAACGGTTCTGCCTCCCTCAGACGCTTAAGCTGAGCATCCACTCGGGCAGCGATAAGTTCTCGATCTACCCAGCCATCGGCGCCGCGATCCGCAAGTTCGACGCCGGCCTGCACCTCAAAACCGCCGGAACGACCTGGCTCGAGGAACTGACGGGTTTGGCCCTGGCCGGCGGCGAAGGGCTCGCCATCGCCAAGGAGGTCTACGCCGGGTCGCTCCATCGGATAGACGAGTTGTGCAGTCCCTACGCCACGGTGATCGATATCGACCGCAGGAAGCTCCCCACCGCCCAGGAAGTCCGCACGTGGGACGGAGAGCGATTCGCCGGGACCCTGCGTCACGATCCAGCCTGCCCACAGTACAACCCGAATCTCCGTCAGCTTTTGCACGTGGGCTACAAGGTCGCCGCCGAGATGGGCCCGCGATTCCTCAAGGCCCTGGAGCGATACGAGCCCACGATCTACGAGAACGTTGCCGCCAACCTCTGCGACCGCCACATCCGGCTCCTGTTCCAAGGGGCTTGAAAACGGTCAATTCAAAGTCTCCGAGACACACAGTCTGTGCGCTGTCGTTGATCTCCTCCGGTGACTGGAACTGATCTCTGATCCGCCGCGTCTCGGAGTCGTTCGCCAGATCCAGGCCATCCGCCAGCAACTTCGGATCGCTGAACAAAAGGGCCTCGAACTCGTGCATCTGCACGTACGGGATGAATCGAGACCCCAAGGGCATGGAACCACCGGCCTTTGGTTGTCCTCGCATCATGCGACTCTTTGAGAACAGACTCACTCGCTCCCTTCGCGCTGGAGTAGGTTTTGCCGCCAGCGGTGCTGCCGCCATACTGGTGTATGTGCTCCTCGATCATCAATTCCGGCGTGTTCGTCGGAGCCAGAGAGAACTCGTAGATATATTCGCCGAATTCGAGGCGCGCTGTTATGTGTTGGGTGTATTTCGGGCCCATGAGGAAGAAACCATCGCCTCCACCCTGCTCCAGAACGAACTTCTGGAGGCGTTCATTCGCCATCGCCCGGAGCATCCGGAATCCGGCTCATCCGGTTTTTGCGTA
>DCUI01000331.1 GCA_002327785.1 Phycisphaerales bacterium UBA2218 | reverse complement strand
CCCCGAATCCGCGAAGTCGGGCTATTTGAGCGTCCCGGATGAGCACTTCGAGAGGGCCGCCGGGGCGGCGCAAAAAGCGGCGCAGTCAGATGCCGAACACTCTGCACGAAGCCGCGAAGAGCGCAGACCCACACCTTCGGAAGGCCCCGAAAATGCGGATTTGCTTGTTCTCGCGGGAACTCACGGCTCTGTGGACAGCTTGCCGGAATTCCTATTAGCCCCAAGGGGATTTGAACCCCTGTCACCGGGTTGAAAACCCGGTGTCCTAGACCTACCTAGACGATGGGGCCACGCCTGGAATTTACTATTTACGATTTTCGTCAATCATAAATCGTAAATTCTCAGAGGCTTATGGCTTCGACGGGGCAGGCATCGATGCAGACGCCGCAATCGACGCAGGCGTCCGCGTTGACCTGTGCCTTGCTGTTGACCATACTGATCGCACTGCTCGGGCACTCGCTGACGCAAGACTCGCACCCGGTGCATTTTCCCTTGTTGACTTCTGCCGGCATTCACTAACCCTTTCAACGAACGACTACAGACCATTGTACTGAGAAAAACGGAATCATAGCGAAATTGCGCGCGAATACAACCGAAAATTCCCCGGCGAAGGGCAAAATTGCCCGCGACGCGTCCTGTCGCACCCCCAACAGGGGAGTTGCTCATCGTACGTATCCGCCTTCCCAGGGGTTCCTGCTTCGCGACGAATTGCTGAGGCTGTGGGGCGGGCGAATGGGAGAAGGCTACGGCAGCACGGTGGTGAGCTGTCCCGGCGGCATGTCAATGGAGAGGGCGGAGGCCGAAGCGGCCTGAAGCGACATGGCCATGCTGCGAACCAGCTCATTGGGGTCCCGCTGTGCAACCCAGTCCAAAACCGCTTGGAAGTTATTGCCCGGGCTGCCCGCCAGGAGATAGACTGCCATCAGGCGCACCGGCCACTGGGCATGATTCAGGTTCTTGGCGACCGCGGTGGCCAGTTCCGGATCGAGCGTCATAGAGAGCATATCGGCCATGGTGTTGACCTTCACCACCCAGTCTTCCGGCCCCGGACTGAGCAAAAGTCCCGGTGGACTGACGAACGCGGACCGGAGCAGCTCAGGCAGCCATTCGGCGTATCGATAGGGATAGAGCGTGCCGTGTTGGGCCATGGCCTGTTGCTCTCTGAGCAGGCCGGTGAACAGCCGGGCCGTCTGAATTCGCTGCCCCTGCTGGCCCGAGGAGAGCGTATTGAAGCGGCCTCGCACGTAGCTGGCCGTGATGTCGGCGGCGGGACGCTTGATGGAGACCGTGGCGGGCTTCACATCGACCAGGCGGTTGCTGACCGTGCCGTTCGGAGTGTCGACCGGATCGAGGTACAGCGTGAACTGAATGTCGAGAGATGCCTGTGGGTACGTGACAAGTATGTCGCGAAGCTCCCCTGTGGACAGCCTGATCGAGTGTGTCAGGCTTCTGCCCGGGGCCACGATCATGTCCGTGCGAACCGTCTGTGACAACAGGTCCGGAATCTCCTTCTTGATGTTTCCACTGACCCGGGCGCTGACCCGAAGATTGCCCTGGAACATGCTGTCGGCGGTGATGACAAGGGGTTCTCTCCCCCGGTTGACGATCCCAACGACGCCATCGAGTTCGTTGCCGTAGGAGAAGTCCGTGCCTCGAATATTGAACTGCACCTCGATGATCTTGTCCGGCGGGAGGAATTGAGGCGTCACCGCCTTGCCGAGCGTCTGGGACAGATACGTCATCAGGGCCTCTGTGTTCAGGCCTGAGACGTACTCACTGCCGAGTTGCCGCAGCATCTCCCTGGCCTTCTCGGCGGCGAATGAACCGGGATCCTTGGCAATTGCGGTCCTGAGCGTCTGGATCGCGCCGGTCTTGTTCCCCTCCGCCGACTGGATCCGCGCCTGCACCAGATCGGTGATCTGCGTGTGCTCGAAAGACGCCAGCAGCGGCTTGGCCCATTCCAGTTGATTGTTCAGGCTCAGGGCATAGGCCAGCAGGGCGCCGACGGTCGGCGAGTTCGGCTCGACGGAATAGGCGTGGTTGGCCCAGACCACTGCTTTCGTGGGGTCTGCGCTGCCGAAGCAGTAGAACCAGGCGATTTGCTTGTCGCTGATTTGTCGCACGGCGGGCGATGCATCCTGCCGTACGGGCGGCGGCTGCCCCGGTCCGGCCGGGAGTAGTTGTTCCGCCTGACGGAGGATTTGCGCGGCCTGCTCCGGCTTGCCGACTTTCGCGGCCGCCTTGGCGGCAATCGCCTCCAGGAGGATATCAGACTGGCCTCCATTGCGCACGTTTTCGGCGATTTGGATACAGGTCGCCTGCCCCTGGCGACTATTGTAGCAGCTCATGGCCCACGGCAGATAGATGTGCGGCGGCAGCGGCTCCGACGGGTACAGGTACCGGAACAATTCCGCACAGTACTGGTAGGACAGAGCCGAGAGGTCGTAGAGTTGGAGCCGCTCCGCGTACTGGGCAAAACCCGCCGCCGAGTTGATGTTCAACGGGTTCTCCCGCAGCACCAGGCGAAGATGCTCCAGGTAAATGGCCGGGCCGATCTCGTTCGGGGCAAGCTCGGCCAGCTTGGCAAAGGCCACCTTGTTGAACTTGTTGTTCGTGTAGGCCTGGAGCAAGTAGAACTTGGCGGCCTCCTTGTCGCCTTTCTCGAGCATGAGCATGCCGAGGAGCCTGGCGATTTCCGAATCGATTGCAGGGTTCCGGTTGCCGATTCTGCTCACTAGGTTTTCAAGCATCGCTTTTCGTTGTTGGATTGTATCCAGGCGGTTCAGGAGGTAGTGGATTGCCTGGACGACGACTGCGCGGTCGGCGGAGCCACTGACATAGTCTTGCAGCCAGAGGAGCACCTGATCCGAGGCGTCTCGCTCGCCGTGGCCCATAGCCAGCCCAAGGAGCAGGCCGGTGGTGTCCGCCGCCGTCTGGTCCAGAATCCTGGCGGCAGTCAGAAGAATGATCGCCTGGTCGGCCTGTGGTCCGGTAATGGTCCTGGAGCACGCCAGCTCGCGAGCGATCTCGCGAAAACGTTCTGCGGCGGTGGGCGCCGATAAGGATCCAGATGCCCTGGCCGAGAACGTCGAATCGGGACCGGGGGGAGCCGTGAGGACCGGCGTTTGCGACCACGTCGGCGCAGCAAGCAGGACCATCGCCAGGAGCACCGCGATCGACCTGTCCTCAAGCATCTGTTTCTCCTTAAACTCGCAGAAATACCGTGCATAGGATATGTCGGGTGGAGTGCACTCCCGCTTTAGGTATTATCGTCACAAGAGGCACGGCCGGACAGGCATTTAGACGCCTTCACGTCCTATAAGTTCCGATCGTCCGTGGATCTCGATAGGCGTTGGCCTTTGCCCAGAAACAGCGAGAGCATCTCGATGTGAAGCAACTTGGCGACGATAAGCATTGCCACCTGAAGATACGAACAGAGGGTGGTGGCGGCCGCAAGACCGCCGCTGCCCAGGGGCCAGACCAGGACGAGATTCAGGATCAGGCTGACACACACCGCAATGACGGCGGTCCTGGCCGGCACACTCGATTCCTGGAGGGCATAGAAGGCTCGCGTCAGCACCTGCTGAGCGAAGTAGCCCGTTAGGCCCAGCACGTAGAAGCAAAGCGTCACGGCGGTCTTCGTGGTGTCGGCGGGCAGGAATTCCCCCCGTTGCAGGATCACCGCCACGACGGGCCGGCTGATCCACAGCAGACCTACCGTGGCGGGCAGCGCGATGAAGACCGCGTTTCGCAGGCCCCAGGAGACGGCTCGGCGGAGGGAGTCATAATCCTGTTTGGCGGCATTGAGGCTCATCTCGGGGAAGATGGCGGTCGCCATGGAGACCCCAAAAATACCCAGTGGAAGCTGGTAGAGTCGCTGGGCGTAGAACAGATGCGACACCGCTCCCTCCCAGAGGGGGTATTGCACGGCGTAGCCGAATAGGGTGAAAGACTGCCCCTTCTCGGGGGAGCCGGAAAGCCACAGGGCCGTGAAATCGTTGATGAGTGTGCTGATCTGGGTGGCCGTCAGTCCCAGGATCATGGGTCCCATCAGGAAGAGCACCCTTCGGAAGGGCTCAGATCTCACCTCCCAGGCCGGGCGCAGGGGGACGCCGTGTCTCAACATCGGGGGCAACTGCATCGCCAGTTGCACCAGCCCTGCGAGCACCACCGCCACCGCTGCGACGAATACCTGGGTGCGCTGTGGGAGACCGAGGCCCCAGCCGCTGAGGCACAGTGCGGCGATGAGGAACACGTTCAGAACGGTCGGGGCCGCGGCCGGGGCTGCGAAGTGCCGGTGGGTGTTCAGGATGCCCCCCAGGATCGCCACGACACAGATCAGGACTATGTACGGGAGCATGACGCCGGTCAGGGCCAGCTTCAATCGGGCGCCGGCATGAGTCGCGGCGAAATGATAGTACAGCCAGATGAACGCCTCGCCGAGCACCGTGATCGCCGCAAGCAGCACGAAAACAGCCGTCACGACGGATAGGGCCAGCCTGTTCGCCTTGCGGGGATCGCGATGGAACTGCTCGCTGTACACCGGGATGAGCGACGAGGCCGCCGCTCCTTCGCCGAAGAGCCGTCGCGCCAGGTTGGGGATCTTGAATGCGATGGCCCAGCTGTCCATCATGCCGCTGGCGCCGAGGAAATAGGCAAAGGCCATATCGCGCAACATGCCGAGGATTCTGCTCAGGGCGGTCAGCACAGCGATCTGTCGAAATCCTTTGATCAAGCGTGTCTCTCACGACTTCGGTAGCGCTCTTGGCGGTGTGCGTCCTATTTCCTCGGTGCGACGCTGAATGGGCGGCATCGCCCGATGTTGTTGAGCAGGCCGATGGCCATCATGTTGACGAGCAGGCTCGACCCCCCGTAACTGACGAACGGCAGCGTCAGCCCCGTGATGGGCATGATGCCGAGGGTCATGCCCACATTCACGAGCACCTGGACGGCGAACATCGCGACGATCCCGAGGGCCGCCAGGCGGGCGAACGGATCGATGTTGTGCGCCGCGATCTCCAGGCCGCACAGGGCCAGAATAACGTATAGCCCGAGAAACGCGAGGCTTCCCAGGAAGCCCCACTGATGGGCGACCACCGCGAAAATGAAATCATTATGCCGTTCCGACAAGAAACCATACTTGATGAACGGCCCGCGTCCGAACCCCAGGCCGGTCAATCCGCCGGAGGCGATGGCGAATTTCGAACGGATGAGGTGGTAGCCCCAGTCGTTTTGCCATTGGCGTTCCGTGAAACTGCCGCCGACGAGGAAATTGGCGATCCGTGGGCTTTGCTCGGCCTTGTGTCGTATCCAGGGGCTTTGCAGCAGGACGCTGCTGATCCGTTGGCGCTGGTACCCGTGCATCTTGAGGTACATCGCCGGACTGATGAGCAGCGCCGCCAGCACGATGAGCGTCAGATGTTTGACCCTCGCCCCGGCGACGAACAACATCATAAGAAAGACCGGCATCATCAATAGCGTGGTCCCCAAGTCCGGCTCGACCAGGATCAGCACCATGGGCAGCAGCGTCAGGGCGAACGGGCCGAGGAGCGACTTGAGACTGCGATAGTTGCTCCGATAACGCAAATACCACGCCAGCGCCAGTACGTAGGCAAGCTTGCAAAACTCCGAGGGTTGGACGCGGGGCAGCGAGGGATGGAACACGATCCAGCGGTGAACCCCGTTGCGATTGGGTCCTGCAAATGGGAGTTGGACGACGTACCGGCTGACCACAAGGTATGCCAGAAGCGCCAGAACGATCCCATAAACCGGGTAGCTGACGCTCCCGAGTCGGCGGTAGTTCACCACGTTGGCCGCGACGAAGCCACACACGGCGAAAGCGATGAAGGCGAGTTGTTTCTTCCAGAGCCCGGCCTTCTCCAGGACATCCTCGATGATATCCTCGTCCACGGCGGGGCTCGGGTCGAGCGGGTTGCCCACGGCATAGATCGTCAGGACCCCGACCAGCAGCAACAGCAGCACGCTGGCCAGCAGGCAGATCCGTACGAACAGCAGCCGTCCCGTAAGGAAATTGCGCATGGCAAGAGTATACCCTATGGGGTAGCCCCGGTATATGGCCAGACCCGTGGAATTGGGGTGGGAAGGGCATTTTCCTCCCACGGAGCGATTCCCCTCTTTTGGACTTGATTTCCTTAGGCAGTTTTGGTAATTTGGGGAGGTAAGTTGTCAGAGTCTCCGAGTTGTGCCTGCGGCGCGGCGGCACGCAGATTCGCCTATTGGCGGGAAAGGAGGAGAAGGGGTAAGCGAAACTTGCTCGGAGGGACTCCTTCTATGAGTCCGGTGGGCTCGCTCCATTTGCGCCGATGGTTGGCGCCTCGGAATGGGCGGGGGCAATTCTGACACACGCAGGGAACAGATGAAAAGATGCGGCGGAGTGCCTCGCTCTGCAGAAGAACAAGACATGAGAAAGGAAGGTAACATGATGATGAGGAAGCTATGCTTGTTTCTGGCGGTGCTTCTTTGGGCCAGTCCAATAATGGCGGCCGTTCATATCATCGTCGAATCCGAGGGTTCGACGGCGTCTATCAAGTATGCGACCGACGGCGAGAAAGTGCGGGCGTTTGCCCTGGATATTACCGTGAACAAGGGCACGATCGACGCGATCTCGGACTTCGTTCGTGGAGAAAGCACGGCGCAGAAGCCAGGCTACGGCATCTTCCCCGGCAATTTCGCCCGCTACATCACCGTCGATGCGGACACCGGCGAGGTCACCACCTGGGACCCGAACGAGTATACGCCCATTGCCGATCCCTGTGATCCCGGCGCTCTCGGTGGCTTGGGCACCAGCGGCATCACCGTCGAGATGGGCGCCTTGTACTATCCAACGGACGACAGCTCGCCGAACGCACCGCCCAACAGCGGGCTGCTGTTCAAGCTGACGCTCAGCGAGTCGGCCACCGTGACCGTCGCGCTGAATGAAGCCCGCGGAGGCATCGTGCTCACGGACCCGGATGTCGCGGCCGTGGTGGATCTCAAGCAGGCGACGGGAGTCTCCGTTGGCGGCGTCGTTGTCTCAACGGACCTGCTCCTGCCCAGCCACCCGGATTACGTCGAATGGGTTGCTGTCGGCAAGCCCGCCTGCTGGGCTTATCCCCGGCAGTGTCACGGCGATGCGGATGGCCTCAAAGAGGCGTCCAAGACGGGTTCGTACTACGTCGGCCTGCAGGATCTGAATCTGCTGGTCGCGGCCTGGGAGATCAAGGAGCCGCCGTTCGGCTTGGGCATTGCCGCCATCGAGAACGGCATCTGTGCCGATTTCGCTCACGACCAGGATGGCTCGTCCAAGACGGGATTCTTCCGGGTTGGCATCACGGACTTGAATATTCTGGTCGCCAACTGGCTCGTCAAAGAGGCCCCCGACGGTCCCGGTGTGCCGGGCGATTGCGGCGGGAATCTGAGCCCCTGATGCGGGCGCCGTTGGTGACCCGCAAGGAATGAATGGAAGGAGGAGATGATGAAAAAGTGGTTGACTCTGGCGTTGGTGCTGGGATTGGCTTCGGGGGCAAGTGCTGCGTTGACCCTGGTGGATGCGCCGACCGAGCCGATCGAGATTGGGGAAACCGTCACGATCACCGTTCGCAACAGCGACGACGGCGCCTATTCGGGCTGGCTGGAGATCGAGGCTCCCGCTGTGGTCGATTATGCCGCTGATCCCGAATTCACGGCGGCCGGCAATCCGGGCGGCGGATCGAAGGCGACGTATCACCCCGAATTCGGCGCATGGTATGAGTTTGCCGTCACCAGTTTTCCGCCCAACCCTGCCATCGAGGCGGGCGATCACATCCTGGTCAGCATCATTGGCGTCAGCGAAGGATCGACCAGGCTGAATCTCTACGCCAGCGACGGCGAAACGCTTCTGGATTCCGCGACGATCTCCGTGATCCCGGAACCGACAATGATTGCCTTGTTGGGCCTCGGAGGTCTGCTCCTGCGCCGCCGGGCGTAGAGCGACCCACCGAAAACAACGGCCAACTGACAACCGTATCGATAGAGGCAGGTCTTCGGACTTGCCTCTGTTTTTGCCTCGTTGAAAAGATTCGTGG
>DCUI01000009.1 GCA_002327785.1 Phycisphaerales bacterium UBA2218 | reverse complement strand
CAAGTCATTCAAGAAGCGGCTTGAGAGCTTCATGAAGATGCGTCCTTGTGCCGGGGTGTTGCCGGCCGGGGTGAATTCTCTCATTTCGACTTGTACAAGGAGATACATCATGAACGAGAAAGCTCTTGCCAGGGAAACCAACCGGCGTGAAATGCTGAGACTGTCAGGGATGGGCGTGCTTGGCGCCGCGGCGGTCAACGCCCTGGCGCCCGGAAAGGCCCACGCCGCGGCGGAAGCCAAGATTGTCTACGCCTCGTGGATTCACGGCCACAGCATGCAGATCGAGTATCCGGACCGAATCGCCTCTCAGCGGCGCGCAGGATTCAGCTATGATGTCGAAGGCAAGCCCGGTACAAGCAACTGGTTCCACTTCGCGGTTCCCACGCCGGTGATCATCAATGATGTCCGTCTGCGGATCGACGCGGTCATGCTCCGCTTCACGACCGCTTCCGTGGACGCCTTCGTACGAGATGTGCATGTTTACGACGGGGAGAAGAGGATCGCCATCCACGACGGTATCAATCTCTCGGGGGAGAATGGGTTTGTGAAGTTGCTCGTGCCGGACAGGCCGGAGGTGCGTTGGGGCCTCGGAATCTCTATCGGCGTCGGCTTCGGCGTGGAGATGATGGACCACCACATGCAATTCATCTCCGCCGGCTGCGATTTTACACTCCGGGAGCCCGAGGAGTACGAGGAATAGACGTCAAGAACGCCGACAGCATCAGATGCCAACGACCTGCCCCTGCGGGACGGAGGATGTCTATCCAACCGCAAGGATAGAAAAGAACATTGCATCCGGAGCGTCATCACAGGCAATCGGCTTGTGGCGGATGAGTGCCGTGGGTAGTCGGCGCATCTGCGGCGGCGCCCCGCCGGCGGCGAATGAGCGGCTTCGCGGTTTTGTTGTGCGCCAATGGGACCTCACACCCCTATTGATAAAGCTCGTGCTTGCGACTATTCTACTGGGGCTGACAGGGATTGGATCAAGTCGGTCTTTCGGAGAATGAGGCATGCAGACGCGACAATTGGGCAAGACGGGCATGCAGCTCACGACGGTGGGGCTGGGCACCTGGGCCATGGGCGGACCGTGGGAGTATGGTTGGGGGCCGCAGGATGACGACGAGGCCGTCGCCTCGGTCCTGGAGGCGCTGGATCTGGGCATCAACTGGATCGATACGGCCCCCGCTTACGGCCTGGGCCATTCAGAGGAACTGGTCGGCCGGGCTTTGCGGCAGACGAGACACAGGCCCTACATCGCCACCAAGTGCGGCATTCTCTGGAACGAGAAGAAAGAAAAGGTCGTGCACCTGAAGCGCGACAGCGTCCGCCGGGAATGCCACGACAGCCTCAGGCGGCTCGGGGTCGAGCGAATCGATCTCTACCAAATGCACTGGCCCGACCCCGACCCGGATATCGAGGAAGCCTGGGAGGAGATGGCCCGGTTGGTGAAAGAGGGCAAAGTCCGCTACATCGGCGTTTCGAATTTCACCGTGCAGCAGATGGAACGCGTCGCCCCGATTCATCCGATCTCGTCGCTGCAACCGCCCTATAGTATGTTGCGCCGGGAGGTGGAGCGGGAACTGCTCGGGTACTGTGCGAAGAGCAACGTGGGCGTGATCGTCTACAGTCCTATGCAGCGAGGCCTGCTGACGGGCGCGTTCAACCACGAGCGGCTCGCGACCCTGGCCCCGGACGACCACCGCAAGCGGATGCCGGAATTCCAGGAACCGCAGTTCACGGCGACGCTGGAGCTGGTCGAAGGGCTCAAGAAGATCGCCAGGCGTCAGGGCCGGACCGTTTCGCAATTAGCCGTCAGTTGGGTGCTGCGCAGGCCGGAAGTGACCGCCGCGATCGTCGGCGCCCGCCGATCCGGCCAGATCGCCGAGACTGCCCCGGCCTCCGATTGGAGTCTCGGCAAGAAGGATATCGAAGAAATCGAAGGGTTGTTGGCCAAGCGAGAGAAGAAGCTCGCCGCCGGCGCATAGGTCCTATTCGTCCCATCGGTTCGAGAGAAGGAAACACGATGCCCCAGGAACAAAGCGTCTACACCAGTCCGCTCGTCGAGCGCAACGCCTCCCGCGAGATGGCGGAGCTGTTTGGAGCCCAGAAGAAATTCAGCATGTGGCGACGGCTCTGGCTGGAGCTGGCCAAGGCTGAGAAAGAGCTTGGCCTGGACATCAAGCAAAGCCAGATCGACCAGATGGCCAGGCACCTCGACGATATCGACTTCGACAAGGCAGCGGCCTATGAGAGGCAATTCCGCCACGATGTGATGGCGCACGTCTACACGTTCGGAGACGTCGCCCCCAAGGCGGCTCCGATCATCCACCTGGGCGCGACAAGCTGCTACGTCGGGGACAACGCGGACCTGATCATCATGCGGGACGCCCTCCGCCTCGTCGCGGGCAAGCTGGCCGCCGTGATCGACCTGCTGGCGAAGTTCGCCCAGCAGTATCGCGACCTGCCCACGCTGGGCTTCACGCACTTCCAGCCGGCCCAGCTCACCACCGTTGGCAAGCGGGTCACCCTCTGGTGCCAGGAATTCGTCCTGGACCTCGACGAGGTCGAGCACCGCATCGAGACGCTGCCCTTTCGTGGCGTCAAGGGCACCACGGGCACGCAAGCCTCCTTCCTGGAGCTCTTCGAGGGCCGGCACGCCAAGGTCAAGCAGCTCGACAAGGACGTGGCGGCGGCGTTCGGCTTCAAGAGAATCTGCCCCGTCACCGGCCAAACCTATACGCGAAAGATCGACACGCTCATCGTCAACACGATGGCCCTGATCGCCCAGTCGGCCCACAAGACGTGCAACGACCTTCGCCTGCTGGCGCATCTGAAGGAGATGGAGGAGCCGTTCGAGAAGTCACAGATCGGCTCCTCGGCCATGGCCTACAAGCGAAACCCCATGCGATGCGAGCGGGTGACGGCGCTGGCCCGCTTGGTGCTGAGCCTGTCCACCAGTCCGGCGATGACCGCCTCCGAGCAGTGGTTCGAGCGGACGCTGGACGACTCGGCCAACAGGCGGGTGGTCATCCCGGAGGCATTCCTGGCGGTCGATGGCATTTTGCAGATCCTGCTGAATGTCTTCGACGGGCTCGTCGTCTACCCCAAGGTGATCGAGTCGCACGTTGTGGCGGAGCTGCCCTTCATGGCGACGGAGAATATCCTGATGGCCGCCGTCAAGGCCGGGGGCAACCGGCAGGAGTTGCACGAGAAAATCCGTCTGTACTCGCAGGCGGCCGCCAACGAGGTAAAACGATTCGGCCGGCCCAACGACCTGATCGTCCGTCTGCGGTCGGACATCTCATTCGCGAAGCTCGATTTCGAGAAGGTGCTCGACCCCGCAGCCTATGTCGGCCGCGCCCCTCAGCAGGTCGATGAATTCATCCGAGCCGTAGTATCCCCGATCCGAAGAAGGTATCAGAAGAAGTTGGGACAGAAGGTCGAACTTCGCGTGTAGATGAGAGACCCATGAATGATCGATCACGGTCCCCACGCGGGATCGGTGCTGCGACCGTCGTTCGTGAGCTGCCGGGGGTCGGAGCCGTCGGCGCCGACCGTCCAGATGTCGGAGATCGCCTGCCCCATCAGGATGTCGGTGATATTGAGGGCCGGGTTGTGGCTTGTGACGAGGTGGCAGGCAATACGCCGGCCGTCGGGAGACCAGCTCGGCGTCCCCGGGCACTGGTTCATGGCCACCTGGGTGATCTGCCGCAGTCCGCTCCCATCGGTATTGACGACGCACAGGTTTCCGGTAAATCCCTGCGTGGACACCATGTGGCGGACGAACACAATCTGGCGTCCATCCCGCGACCAATCGGGGCTGCTTCCGCCCACCGTGTGGCTGCCAAGGATCTTCTGGCCGGGGACGACCACGCGGACCTGGGGCGCCCCGCGAATCATGCTCTCCAAGGTGCAGACGGCGATTGACTCGGCCCCGAAGTCCCCCATGGCGAAGGCAATCCACTTGCCGTCCCGCGAGAGCTTGGGCTGCTTGGCGTACTGCCCCTGCATCTTCGTCGGCTCCCAGATGCCCACCGGCATGGCGGGGTTCTCGCAGTCCATCACGGCGATGGTGTCGAAGCCGCACTCCTTCACTTTCTCCGCCGGATTATAGTAGGCGTGCTGGGAGAGCCCGACGCAGTACCGTCCGTCGGGGGTGAGGCTCGGATGCGAGGCCAGACGGTTGCCCTCCATCAGGTCCATCGTCTCGACGAGCGTCTCGCGTCCCGGCAGGACGTCGACGATCTTCAACGCTCCGATGTGCCTGGAGACCCAGCATTTGACCCAGATCTTCCCGGCCGGGACATTGTCGATGGTGTAGTAGTACTCGCCCGCGAACTCCTGGCCCTGCCGGTCGGTGCGCACGCCCTTGAGTTTGTGGACAACGCCATTGCCGCCCTGATGGCTGATGTTGACCTGCTGAAGTCCGCGGACCTGCTCGATCGGCCACTGGCGGACGACGCCGATGATGGAGCCATACCCGTTCGTGGAACCCGGATGCCACTCGTTGCCCGTCAGGCGGTGGATGTACCCCTTCTCCAGGTCCGCCACGAAGACGTCTGAGAACAAGGCGCTGCGGGCCATCTCAAAATCGCAGGTGAACGCGATCCGGCGGCCGTCGAGCGACCACCAGGGTGTCCCCGCCTGCACGAATGTGCCCGGGGCGATAAAGGGAACCTGACCACGACCGTCCCCGGTCATCAGGAAGATCTTCCCGACGGGGATCGTCTGGCCGGCTCCCAGCTCCGGCACCGGGACCATCTCCTGGCGCACGTATAGGATGTTCCCCACGCCGCCCGGTTTCACCTGCTTCATGTCGGGTAGGAGATCCGTATAGTTCTTCCACTGCGTCGGATCGGAGGCTGGCGCGTCCTTCTTCTCGCCGCCATCGGGTTTCTTCGCGACCTGCTGCCGCTCGAATCGCAGGCCGTTCCCGTCTTCTTCGGTCAACTCCAGCGTGTTGGCATCGATGAAACACAGGGCAAATTCCAGCGGCTCGTCGTCCTCCGGCCGGACATGCAGGCGACCCCCCGCCCATTTGTAGGTCCCCTTCCCCTTCTCCACGCCCTCTTCGGTCTTCACTATCCGCGTGAAGGTCCCGTCCTCCAGAAATGTGGCGACGATCTCGGCCTCGGCATCTCGGAAGAGCCATGTCCCCACAAGCGAGAGACCCGCGTCTTCACCATGGGCCACGGTGAACACCAGGACCGTAATGGGCAGCGCCGTACCGTCCTGGGCCTGGAATCCCTGCCTCGTAGGCGAGTTCAACTGGAGCGCATAGGTCGTTCCGGACACCATCGCTCCAACTCGCAACTCGAACACCCTCGGACTGCGCCAGGGGGCGTTGTTGCCCTCCTCCAGGGGCGGGAGTTTTCCCTGCTCCGACGTCCACAGAGTCCAGGAGTCCTGCTTCATGGCACGGTCGAAAACCAGACGAAGGACCCCGACATCGGGCTTCACGTCCGTGGCGCCGTTGGCGGGCTCGGAACGCTCCAGCCGCGGGGCCTCTGCGAAGGCAGTGCCGGTGACACATAGCCACGTCAACAAAAGCAGTCGTCTCATAGGAACACCTTGCCTCTCAATCCTCCTGGGGCGGTTGCACACTGGCGAATCCGAGATGGATTATGACGGTCCGTCCCGGCGTCGTCTTCCTCTGGGGCTTTCCCAGGCTCGCACGTTCCTGCCTTCTGCCCTCACCCTGAGGCCTCGCTCCGATTCCTATCGTCGTCGGTGCGTCTGGCAGCAAAGGACTATGCCGGTCACCGCGGCCAGGATCATGAGCACCACCGCGACCAGGCCCACATACGGCAGAAGAATCTCGTAGCTATGGAGCTGTTGAATGGTGTCGCGGAAGGGGCCGCGACGCTCGTAGAGCCCGGTCTTGCGAAGCAGCAGCAATCCCCCACACACGGCCGTGACCAGGACAAACGGAGCGCTCAAGAGCCCGATGAGGCCATGCCATTGTCGCCAGGAGCGCCGGCGGGAAGTGGTCCGTGTGCTTTCTCCGCTCATAGCCTCAGTCATAGGCGTACCCCAGTTCGAACAAGCAGATCCCGGCCCGCGATTGGTCCAGGCCCGTACGCGACAGCATAACCAGCTATCTTGGTGATATCTTACCTCTGAGACTCAATGGGTCAAGGACAAACCGAGAGCGGATATGGGTCAGCCAGAGAGCCCACGGAGGGATGCATCTTGGAATCCATTGAAGTTGGCTTTCCGCTGATCTTCCTACGAATTGGGACGAGATCGCCTTACAACTTATCGTATAAGGGCTGATCCTCGAAGTCATTGCCGCGGGTGGAGTGAACCATCAAGAACATTGAAATGGAGTGGGGCAATGATGTAGGATAGCATTTTGCAGTGCGCAGCAGCGTTCGGGAGGTCAAATAAGCTAACCCAGATCCGTGAAAAGGGACGCTGAAACAAGATGCCTATGGACGCCATCAGGCGCAATACCGTGTGTGCGATCCGATTTGACCGGCCGGAATATATTCCCATGGTCTTTTGGATCAATCCCGCCTGCTGGCATCATTACCCCCCCGAGGTTCTGCTCGAGCTCATGGCTGCCCACCCCATTCTGTTCCCGCAGTTCGACCCGGAGACGTTCACAACTCCCCAACCGGCCCCATGGGAGCGCTCGGGAACGCCATACACGGACCCCTGGGGATGTGTCTGGGAGACCACCGACGACGGCATCACCGGCACGGTGACGCAGCATCCGTTGGCGGACTGGGACGCGTTCGCCCGTTTCGTTCCACCCGATCCGGCACACGTGAATGGCATAACCACGGTGGACTGGTCCCGTGAGAGGGCTCAGACTGCCGAGATCGGGAGGCGGGGGGAGTTCTGCGTCGGCAGTCTGGAGCATGGCCATACCTTTCTACGCCTGTGTTACCTGCGGGGATACGAGAACCTTCTGTTCGATCTGATGGACGGACAGGCCCGGCTCCCCGCCCTGATCGAAATGGTCGAGGCTTTCAACGTGGGCATCGTGCAGCGCTATCTCGACCTGGGGGTCGCCATGGTGTGTTATCCGGAAGACCTCGGCGCCCAGAGCGGTCCGCTGATCTCGCCGAAGTTGTTTCGAGAGTTCATCAAACCGGTCTACGAGCGGCTCAACGCACCGACGCGCCGGGCCGGAGCCCTGGTTCACATGCACTCCGACGGGAACATCCGCGATCTCGCGGACGACTTGATTTCCGGCGGCGTCGATGTCCTCAACCTCCAGGACCTCGTGAACGGCATCGACTGGATCGCCGCGAATCTGAAAGGACGCGTTTGCATCGATCTCGACATAGATCGGCAGCAAGTAACACGGTTCGGCACGGCTGCACAGATCGACGCACTCATCCGCGAGGAGGTCGAGAAACTCGGCAGCCCCGAAGGCGGTCTCATGTTGATCTATGGACTGTATCCGGGTACACCCATCGAGAACGTCAAGGCGGTGATGGACGCGATGGAGCGCTACGCCGCCTTTCACGCATAGTGGGTATGACCAGGAGGTATCAAACCGCCCAGCGGGCAGGAAGGAGTTAACACATGAACAAGCTTGGCGTCGGGATCATCGGCTGCGGATGGGTGGCGGGAGAGTACATAAAGGCCTTCCACGCGGATGATCGATCCGAGATCCGGGCACTGGTCAGTCGCCATCATGAGAATGCCGAACGGTATCGCAGCCGGTACAATCTCGACTGTTCGATTGAGACCGATGCGGATGCCATGCTGGGCCGACGCGATATCGATATCGCAGTCGTGTGTACGCCCCATGACTCACACACACGCTACGTCGTCGCGGCGGCACAGGCGGGCAAGAACGTAATCATCGAGAAGCCCGTGGCGCTAACCATAGAGGACCTGCGAAAGCAGTTGCAGGCTGTCCGAGCCAATCGCGTCAAGACCCTCGTGGGTTTCGTCCTGCATTGGAATCCCCTGCTCATGACCATCGACAGACTGACCGAGCAAGGCACGCTCGGCAACGTCTTCATGGTCGAGGTGGACTACATGCACCGAATCTGGATGACGCCGGAACAGAAGTGGCTCGGGAGTCGCGAACGCAGCGGCACCGCCATTCTCACCGGCGGCTGCCATGCGGTGGACGCGATGCGATGGTTCGCCCGCAGCGAGGCTCAGCAGGTATGCGCCTACCAGGTGAAGACGGAAAACCCCATCGAGTACCCCGGAACCATCTCCGTGAACGTGCAGTTCGCGGACGGCAAGATCGGCCGGACGACCACCATGTTCGACGCGCAGATGCCGTACGTGTTCAACATTGGGGTTTACGGCACGGAGGGCTCCATTCGCAACGATAAGCTCTTCGCCCCCAAGCTGTTCCCGGGGCAGAACCACTTCCTGAAGATTCCCTGCATTCTGCCGGACAGCGGGGACGTGGCTCATCATCCATTCACAGGCGAGGTCTCTCACTTCCTCGACTGCATCGTGGCGGACAAACGGCCGTTCCCCGATCTGGAGGATGCGGCCAAGACCCACGCCATCTGCTTCGCTGCCGACATGTCGGCCGAATCAGGCCGGCCTGTACAAATCAGCGAGTTGGGCGACCTGTAGTCTTCGTGACAGGAAATGATCACAATTAGCGGAACACTCTCGAAAGGATGGATGCACCGGGCGCTGGGCGTCGCGTTCGATCGCGACTACTATTTCGATCCGGCCAGGCGTCACACGATCGACCGCCTCTGCAACCAGTACGCCGCGGAAACGTTCCCGGGTATGACGCTGTTCTACTCGGAGTCCAACCTCGGGCGCATGCACTACTGGGCCCCGGACCAGGTTCAGATCGGGGGCATTCAGCCCAACATGATTCTTGGCATGTTGCTTGGCGCGGAGTTCAGGCCCTGCGAAGACCGGGACGCCGATATCGTACCGGGCAATCCGGCAGACGTGGAGCCTTCGAGGTTGCCTGCCGTCGAGAGCCTGATGGCCCATGATCTCGTCCGGCTGTTCGACCGCCAGATCGTCCACACCCGCAGCGAATCGGGCGGGAGACTTCGCCCCGTTCCGCCCTTCTTTTGGGATGTTTCCGGCCGTGTCGCCATCCATGGGGTCCTGACCACGGCCCAGAAGCTCTGTGGGCACACCCTCTTCATCGACATGATGACCGAGCCGCAGAGGTGCAAACAGATCATGAAATGGATCGCCGATGCGTACATGGTCTTGTGCCGGCATTTCGCTCAGACGGCCGATTGGTCCATCACGGAGGTTCACGTGGGCGAATGCTCGTCCTGCATGGTAAGTCCTGCCATGATTCAGGAGTTCGTCGTCCCGGCCACCTCCGCCATCGCCCGGGCGCTCGGACCCGTGCGATTCCACTCGTGCGGAAACAGCACCCGCCTGCTCGAAGCGTTCGCCGGAATCGAACACCTGCGTTCACTGGACGTGGGCGGCGAGACCTCTCTCCGCCGCATACGGGAGGTCTTCGGGAACAAGATGCCGGTCAGCCTCGCTCCCCTGCCGTGCCACATGGCCGCTGAGAGCGCGGCGCCGATCCTGGAATGGGCCCGACACGTCCTTGACGAAAACGCAGGCGGCCCGCTCGGGTTCGTGTACCACCTCGAGCCGGACTACAACGTCGAGACAATCCGCGCATTGACGGGTCTCCTGCTGAAACAAGACGATTTCCAGGACTTGTGACTCTGTTGCCGGCCTGCTGCGGAACCCAAAGGTTCTCGTGAAAGGTACAGGAGCGTGCCAATTGCTCTTTGGGAAGTTCCCGCGCGCAGGTCGTTCCATTCACTTCGAGGGACGGCTATAATAGGAGTATCGATGCCCGGTCCGGCTGACGGCAGTGCCGCAAGAAAGGACGTGAAGCATGATAGTGCAGCGACGAGCCTTTACCCTGATCGAACTGCTGGTCGTCATCGCGATCATCGCGATTCTCATGGCCGTGCTGATGCCGGCGCTCGCCTACGTCCGCAAGCAAGCCCGTGCCGGCGCCTGCCAGAGCAACATGCGTCAGTTGTGCCTGGCCATGAACCTCTACGCGCTCGACCACGCGGATCGCACGATGCCCTTCTCGCACACGTTCGGCGAGTACTGGTTTCACCAACTGGCGCCCTATCTGACCGCCAAGGGCTACAAGAACGATCCACAGAAACACATCAAAGGCGCGATGGAGGTCGCCTTTTGCCCGGTGACGAAACGGCAGGAGCGGTCGGAGGACACGTACTGGGGTACGGCGTATCTCACATGGAAGTCCCTGGGTGGAGAGGGCAGCTATGGATTGAACCTGTGGTTGCTGCCCAACGACACGATCTACCGCCCCACCATGCCGGACCAGCAGAAAAACTATTTCGAGAAGTACTCCGACGCCAACGGCTCGGTCCCCGTGATCGGCGATTCCGTCTGGGTCGGCGCATGGCCTTACGCAGAGGACTCAGTCCCCAACGATCTCACCGGCGAGAAGGGCTATCCCGGCTATCAGCACGGCCGGGGGTACTTCATGGGTCGATTCTGCGTCGACCGCCACAAGATGGCCATCAACGTGGGCTTTGTGGATACGCACACCGAGAGGGTGCCTTTGAAGGAGCTGTGGGCGTTGAAATGGCATCGCAGCTTCGTCCCGAATTCCGACGTGTCTGTGCCGTGAACCTGCCCGGCGATCGGGATCTGTGACCCCTGCGTCACGATCACACCGCTTCGACAACCCGAAATCCCATCAGCGCGGCCAAGTCCTTTATGGACTCGATGTGGCTGCCATAGAAGACCACCCGATGGAGCAGGGTCATCATGTCGCCGTCCAGGACCGCGCCGCCCCAGTTGCCGACCATATTCTTTGCATTGGCCACCTCGGTTGTGATCTGCGTTCGGCATCCACGATCATGGAAGTCGGTCAGTTCAACGATCTTGCCGGTGGAGATCAGCATCGTGTCCAGATTGACCAGCTTGGCGCAGGTGATTTCCTGGCCTACGCGCATCTGGACCTCCAGGGCCACACCCCGATTGGTGTCGCACTGCGTCCGAATCAGAAACGGGGCTCGTTTGCCGGTCGGGCCGTCGAGCTTCGTCGTCGAGGTGCAGTGGGCGTGAATGATCGCATTCCTGGACGTGTCGAAGAGCGGATCGCTGATGAAGCCGGGCACGCCGAACGCATGGGCGAACAGCAGCATCGTCAGCGTCGAGTCCACGTCGCCTTCGCAGGCGCCGACCAGACCCAGATCGTTCAGCTTGCTGAACGCCAGACAGCCCTGCACGGGCTCGCCCATGCAGTGCGAGCTCGTGATCGCCTGGGCGCGCTCCTCGATCATGATCTCTTTGATCGCCAGATACATACGGGCCCCCTTGATGATATCCGCCCGTGACGGTTCGACGATCTTCTTGGCCTGGCCGATCCAGTACTGCTCGGCCTCCGCTTCCGCGGCCTTTGGATCGACGGCTTTATAGGCCGACAGGACCCGTTCCTGGCTGATCGGGACGATTTCGGAACCGAGGCGTTGTTTGACCTGCTCGGCCGAACGTGCTGGTGGTGTTCCCTGGGCGGACCCCACGACGATAACTCTCGATTGGCGCATCCGCACGGGGACGCGCAGCAGCGCCGCCGCCCGTTCCAAGTCCGCGTAATCACTTGATGCCGCCAACATGACCTTCTTACCCGCCTTCTGCCAGCGAGGAACATACATCCAGTCGTGTCCGCTGAAGGGCTGTGAGAAGATGGCCGTAGGCAGTCCCGCCTCGACAAACTTGAGCAACGGCTCGCTGCTGCCGAAGCTCAGATGCACCACGAGTGCGGCGTCGGCATCCTTCAGTCTGGCCGCAACCTCCGTGGCGGCCGGTACCGTGTTGGGAATCAACTCTCCGCCGACGAACTCGACGTCGCCGAGGCGCGTCTTCGCGCCGGCGAGGTAGTCTTTGAACTTCGCGACCTCCGCCGGAGCATCGAACGTCGGTGTGGGCCATGCGCCTCCTGTGCCGACGTAGACAACGTGGATTTTCACCGGGGGAAGCTTGGGCCAGCCCGCTTCCTCCGCGACGGCTAACGGCCGTGCGGCCAATCCCCCAGCCAATAGTACACTCCCCGCGACAGCGGTCGTACCCAGGAACTCGCGCCTTGACATCTCTCCCATGGATCGCACCTCCTTTTTTCCCTTGCCAACACGTGGATGGACACATGTACACTCAGCCTCAAAGTGTAATCCGGTCTCCTCCGGATTTCCATCGTGTTTTCTATGCCTCCATCCTGGATATCGTGTCCGCGTCGTTCATCGCGGGCTCTGGGTTCTACTGGTCCTCGGCGGGTTCGCCGTTGGTTCGCCTTCGGGATTTGAAGAAAGCCTGGAGAAGGCCGGCGCAGTCCTCGGCCAGGACCCCCTTCGTGACGGCCAGGCGGTGGTTGAGCCGGCCGTCGCGGCAAATGTCGTATAGTGTGCCGCAGGCGCCGGCCTTCGGGTCGGTGCAGCCATAAACGAGCCGGTCCAGTCGGGCCTGGACCAGCGCCCCGGCGCACATCGGACACGGCTCGAGCGTAACGTAGATCGTACAGCCGTGGAGCCGCCAGAGGCCCAGCGCTGCCGCCGCCTGCGTCAGGGCGATGATCTCCGCATGGGCGGTCGGGTCCTTGAGTTGCTCCCGCTGGTTGTACGCGCGGGCGATCACGCGGCCCTCGTGCACGATGACGGCTCCGATAGGCACATCGCCGTTCTCCTCGGCCACGCCCGCGGCGTCAATCGCCTGACGCATGTACCGCTCATCGATCTGCTGCTGATCCTGTTCCATCATGGGCACGGATTATACCAGCCGCGTCCGAGTCTGCCAAAACCTTCAGACCCCGAAGGAACCGACAAATCGCACAGCAGCCGGATGGCCGGCCGATACACGCGTTCTCACCTACTCCTGTGATGCAAGTCGGAACAAAGCGGTTTCGCGAGCGAGGATCTGACTGGCGGTGTCGATGATCTTCGTCTCCACGTAATAGAACCCCGGCGCCGCATCGGTGCTGTCCCAGGTGGCGGCGTACGAGGCCGTGCCGATAAGGCCGCTGAGATTGTCCAGCAGCAGGCCGGCGACAAGCTCATCCGAGCCGTACTGTCGGATCACAGTCGCCACGAAGGCGTCTTCCGCCTGTCCGGCGGCGCCGAGGCCGAGCTTGACGGTGACGAGGTCGCCCGGCGCATAGGTCTGCTTGTCCGTAAGCAGCGCCGCGATGCGGACCCGTGAATCGAGCGTCTGAATATCGAGCGTGTACTGCTTGTAGAACCGGCTCTCCGTCGTCTGGGCATTGTACTCGAAGGGATACAGGGTTACGATCAACGTCGCTGCGCCCTGGGCGGCGGGGACGATCCGCCAGTCGAGCTCCCTGCCGGGGCACCAGCCCGGCTCGGGCTCGATCTGCACACCGTTGGGTTCTGGGAAGGCGGCGAGCGTCGTCAGGGCCAGCGGCAGGTTCAGGCCGATGTCCGTCTGGAGTCCGGCCCGCTGTTGCACCTGAACATCTTGCACGACGACGCCCGGTGGGACTTCCCATTCGATCCGATAGGTCGGGACCATCGGTCTGTTCTCCTCCATGAGGACGTCACCGCCGGGGATGGTGACGTGGTCATACCCATCGACAGTCTTGACTTCGTAGTCGGGCAGCTCGATCTCGGGATTGGAGGGGAGAGGCTCCACAGCCGCAATCGACACGCCGGGCTCGGCGGCTGACGCCGACGCAATCCCACCACCCAGGGCCCCAAACTTCGGGTCGCCGTAGTAGTTGTACTCCATGGCCCAGAACGTCCAGAGGTCGCTTGCTCCGACCCGTCCTCGCCGGTAGTCGCGGAAGGCCTTGCCGGCCGTTTCCTCCGGGTCCCATTGCGAGAAGAAGCCGGGGCCGGCCGAACCGTTGGGGGTGGTGCCGGACACCTCAGTGGCCCCGATGTAGGCGGCGGCGCCCTGTCCGAAGAAGGTCTCGGCGAAACCACCGTCTCCGTCGCTGTGGGTTTCGACCGCGCCGGACTTATACCACCACCATTCGCCCTCGTAATTGCCGGTCAGGCAGGACAACGCGAAGACAAGGGGCCCGGCCAGACTGAGCGTGCGGATGTCGTCCAGGTTAAAAGGCGAGCAGGACGCAGGGCTACCGTGTCCGCAGAGTGCAAACAGGTCGATCCGGTCCTCGTCACGCTGGAGTACGGGCAGATAGCGTTGCTTCCAGCCGTCGGGGTAGTGGCCATCCAGGACATAGAGGCGGTCGTGGTCCTCGTGGGCCAGGCAGATCTCGGCTTTGCCGTCGCCATCGAGATCGTCGCAGGTGACTCCGTCGTAGCGGGTCGATCCTCCGGTGGTTCTGACGCCGCCGTAGCTGAGGAACCGCGAGTAAATCAAAGGCGAGCGGCCGCTGACGAGTTCCCAGCCATCGACCGCGTCCCAGGCGACGCAGTTGCTCTTGAAGATGTGCAGGCGGCGTTTGCTGTCGACGGTGTCGTCGATCAGGACGGCCAGCTCGTGGGCCCCGTCGCCGTCCAGGTCGCCAGCGACCAGGCTGTCATAGGCGGTGTAGGGCTCGCACGGGATCTCCATCAACGGATTACCCCGTCTGTCGTAGACGTAGATCCGCTGGTCGCTGTCGCTGGCGATGAGGATCTCCTCGCCGGGATTGGAGCCATCGACTTCCGCGATGGCCAGCCCGTCGTAGGATGTGAAGGGAATATCCAACTGCCACGTTCGGTAGAGACCGGGTGGCGAACTGACGTATTCATAGATATCGACGGTGCCCCCGTCCACGGGCCGGGCCACCACGACGACGTCCTGCGGCAGGGAGTCGAAGAGCTTGCCGCAGGCGATCACGTCCCACGGCTCCAGCTCGGCGTCGAACCCCAGGTATGTGTACCGACTGGTGTTCGGTGGATCGCAGACGACGACCAGTCTGTCGAGACCGAGGTTGCCGACGATGATCTCATCCTCGCCGTCGGCGTCGATGTCGCCCGCGGCCAGGGGATCGCCGGAATTGAAGGGAACCATGAATGACGCGACGCCGCTGAATGGAGTGCTGATCAGGTCCAGATTTCCCGCAGTGACGAGGTAGGCGGTGTCGGTGTCCGGCTCGACGCGGATGGCCGACATGCCATAGCCGGCCAGGACGGCCGTCACGAAACCGTCTCCACGGTCCATCGGGAAATCGTAGCCGCTGACGGGTTCCGCCTTGTGCACGTAGGCGCTCCAGTGGTGTGCCTTGGTTTCTTCGGTCATGAGTACGCCGCCGGCTGCTTGCCTGTCCCACGTGGTGACAATATCGCGAACGTTGCCGACGAAGTTCTCCCAGTCGCTCTCGCTGCCGCTGCAGGCGACGCCGTAGGAGCGGTCGAAACTGGAGCCCAGGCTGGCCTGCATACCCTGCATCAATGCGCCGGCCGAATCGCCGATGATGCGTCCCACGCAGAGTTCCGGGACGTTGTCGGACGATGAGATATCGCCGTAGGGCAGGTCGGAGAGGCCGACCTCGACGGATCGTTTGCCGCCGGTCCAACTAATGTCCGGCGAATTGACGGTCCAGGCGGGGAGAACCTCGGTCTCGCCGACGAGCAGCAGATAACCGTTCCTGAGGTAGTTGCCGGCCACGCCGTCGCTGCCGGTCATCGTGGCGCCCCACATGCGGACGCAATCCCGGATCCAGACGGGATCATTGGAGCCCGGGCCGGAGGGATAGCCGAGGACGCCGTTGCGGCGGTAGGCAAGCCGGGCCATCTCGGAGAGCACCTCGGCGGCCCCGCCGAACTCGCTGGCGCACAGGTCGGGATTCGTGACGAGCTGATAGTCCGAGCCTGCGATTGCCGAGTCGATTTCGTCGTCGAGCCGGATGCCGTCCTCGGTGCGGACACACCGACAAGGAATCATCCACGTGTCGATGCCCCAGTAGTCGCGGACCTCGACAGGATCCTCGCCGATCTCGTAATCGGGCGAGCCGGGACCGGGGAACTGAACGGGAATTGCGTAATACTCCAAGCGAACCGTGCGACCGGCCCGGATTTCGTACTGGGTCGATGTGGGACTGAAGAGGTCCAGGGTCACGTCGCAGTGTCGGCCGTCTGCGGAAGGCACTGTCGAAATCGCATAGTCGTCGAAAGTATCGTGGATGGGCTGGAGGCCGTCGACGTTGTCGCGGACGATGTCGCACAGATAACTGACGGTTCCCCTGTTGCGGATGTTGAGCCGGATGCGGAAGGCGTTGCCCTCCCGCCAGACCTGGCGAGTCGCCACGATATCGGGCTCGCCTTCCTCGAGTTCGATGTCCTGAATGATCGTCCGGATGCACTGGTCGTTCGCGACCGCGTCGGCCCGGATCACATACCTTCCGACGCGCATGCCCCCCGCGTCCCAGGGAATCTCGTAAATGTGATCCGACCGAGACGGGACTGTCCCGATGTGGATGGTGTTGACATAGAACCGGACTTCTTCGAGTGGCCATTCCGTGAATTCGAGCATAACGTCCGGTGTGCTCGGCAAATGCTCGATGCCGGCGGTGTCGTGGAGGATCACATCCCACTTGTAGGCATGGACACGGATGGGGATCTCGGTGCCCGCCGGGGCGGTTTCGCCCGGGATGTAGAACCTTTCGTTCGGGAACGGCCACTCGAACTCGGCTATGATCCTATCACATTCGTAAGCCGGCTCGAACCAGTCGGACCAGCGGTCCCGCACGCTGCCGGCCGAGGCGATCGCCTCGATGGTCCAAGGCCGGAAGATCTCACCGCGGGCGATCCCAATCAGGCCCGGCGTGAGCACCGCCTGAAACGGCGGGGAGTAGTCGGTGTAGATCAGCGCCCCGTCCGCGAAGAATTGCACCTTCTCCACTTCGGCATCCTCCTCGATCACGGCGGTCATCCGGTAGCAAGGGAACTCGGTCGGCTCGCGCTCGAAGGTTACGTCGGCGATCTTTGGCGGTTTGCCGCCGCCTTTGGCTGCCGTGCGGAAATACCCCGGCTTGCTCTCGACGGACTGCCCATCGTTGTTGGCGGACCGCGCCTTGAACTGGTAAACGGTCCCCGGTGTAAGCCCCACGAGGCGAATGACGTGCTTGGTGGTTTGCTCGGGGTCGCCCTCCTCCAGGCCGAAAAGCCCGGCGTAGCAGTCATAGAGCGCGTTGCTGTCCGACGGCTTGTTGGTTTCCCAGACGATGTCGACCGTCGTCATCGTAACCGAGTCCGCGAAGGGACCGTTGATGATCTTCAGAGGCGTGACATCGCAGAGGAGGGTCTTGTCGAGGCTGTTGTTGGTCTCGTCCGTCTCGAAGACATGATCGTCGATGTCCGCCGCGACGCGGAACGTGTGCTCGGCGTCGTGGCACTCGAAGTAGAACTTCAGGAACGTCACATCGGCCGTGCCGCCCGGCGCCAGCACCACGGCGACAACCGCCGTATTTACCAGGCGATCGCTTGTGTAGAGGCCGGCGCGGTGGTTGGCCCCCGCCGGGCCGGCGCCGATGTTCTTGACCTTGCAGTGGATCTGGTTACTCTGCATCCAAATGCTGTCGATGACCAGATCGGGCGTCAGGAACTGCTCGGCGCCCGTCTGGAGGGTGTGCTCGGCGCTGGTCGCCACGCCGGATTGGTTCTTCGACTCCACCGTGAAGTAGTAGAGCGTGCCCGGCGCGAGACCCGCCACTTGCAGTTGATGATTTGTGACGGGGGTTGTGTCCGACTTCTCTCCGGTGTACTGGCCCGATGTCGTCCCGTACCGGACTGTGCTGTCGCTCGGCTGATTCGTCGTCCAGGCGATGGTGGCCCCGGTCTGCGTGATATTCGTGACCGTCGGCCCGGAAAGGATTTTCAGCACCTCCACCTCGCAGGTCAATGTTTCCTCCCGGCTGTTGTTCTGCTCGTTCTCCTCCTCGATCACATCGGCCGAATCCGCCTCGACTCGCGCGGTGTACTGGGGTTTCTGACACACCCAGGTGTATTTGAACGCCAGGTCCAGATGGCCGTTCGGCGCAATCGCGGACGTGACGTTGTGAGAAGCCTTGAGCTGGTCGTCGAGATACAGGGAAGCGGTGTGCCCGGCGGCCGCCGATGCGCCGCCGCTGTTGGCGATGCGGAAGTACACCAGTTCGTTCTGCAGCCAGATATCGGCGATGTAGAGGTCCGGCAGGTCGACCTGCTCGGCCAGCGTGCGGAACGTGTGCTCGCTGCTCCGGACGGTGTTGCCGTACGCGTCCGTGGACTCCACCACGTAGTAATATCGCGTATCCGGCTTGAGACCATCGAGAAAGATCTTGTGGTCGGTCGTCGGACTCTGGCTGGACTGCGTGAACTTGTAGATCGTGGGGCTGGTGCCGTACTTGACGACGCTGTCGCTGTCCTCGTTCGTGGTCCAACTGATCTTGGCCGACGTCTGCGTGATGTACATCGCCTCCGGACCGGCGGTGATCTTCGGCGCTGTCACGTCGCAGATCCACGTCTCCTCCCGGCTGTTGTTCTTCTCGTTCGACTCGGAGATCGTGTCATACACATCGGCCCTTACGACGACCGTGTGGGAGCCGTCGGCTGTACACTTCCAGTAGTACTTGGGGAAGCTCGCGCTGTACGTGCTGCCGGGCAGCATCTTGCTCGACACAAGGGCAATGTCGGCCGCCTTGCCGTCGACGGCCAGGCCGACCGTGTGGCCGCTCCCCGCGGTCATCGTCCCGGCATTGCGGATCGTGAAGTGAACCTGGCCGCTCGATTCCCACTGATCGACGACGATCAGATCCGGGAGAGCCTGGGCTTGCGCCAGGCCCGCAAGGAACAGACAGATCGATGTCGCGAGACTGAAATGTCGGCGGGCTCCAATGGCGTGCTTCTGATCGGTACACATGATTCTCTGCCTCCTTCTGGGGGGTGGTCCCGTGTGAATGGCCATCCCGAATCAACGCCTCTGTTGATCCGCAGAGCCCCGGCATTGCGGCGAAGAAGATATGTCCGCACACACGATGAACCGTGTGGTGGTCACAGGCTGTGCCAAAGGCTCACATGGCTTTCATTATGCAGGGACAAGCCGGTCTCGTCAAGGCCCGGCTGGATTTTCGGGTCCTGGACACACGACGCGGCATTCCTGCAGCGCGATCCCGATCGGACGGGTTCGGAGGCCGGAATCTGCGTAATGGGGCCGAAATCAGCCCTTTGAATCGTGAAGAATCCCCCGATAGAGCCGCTGTGCGGATTCTCCTCGACGGGCCGTTCACGTCCGTTTTGTGCAACAGAAATCTTGTCCCGCCTTCGCGAGCCTCAATGGTCGCAGGTGTTGTGGCCGAGTTCGAGCCGGCCCTCGACGTGCTGCACGACCAGTTCCTCCGGCTTGGCCGTCGGGGCGCCGCAGAGAACTTCGATGCCGTGTTCGGCAAAAAGCTGCTGGGCCCGCTGGCCCATACCGCCGGCGATGACCAGGTTCACCTGCATCCCGGACAGCCACTTGGGCAGCAGGCCCGGCTCGTGCGCAGGCGGCGTGACAAGCTCCTGCCCTCGAATCTGTCTGTCTTCTCGGTCGATGTCCACGATGGCGAACTGCTCGCAGTGGCCGAAGTGGGGGGACAAGACGCCGTCGGTCAATGGAATTGCGATTCTCATGGTGTTGGGGTCCTCTCTATCGGATCGTTGCTCTTGAGTTGACTCGTCGTGGCTGGCTTCGGGAGCCGTCACGAGCACGACGAAGTCCGCGCCCCGAAGCGAGGTCGCGACCGGGCACGAGGTCCCAGGCCGGACGTCCAGAATGGTCATCCCTTCCGGCCCAATGCGTTTCTTCACTTCGCGGATCAGTGCGGGCGTCGCCGCGAACCCGATTTGTAGCATGCCGGTGACGACATCCACGTCACGGGACTTGCCGATCTCAATCTCGCCGATCTTCATGGGCTCGGGCGTAATCGCCTGGGCCGGATCGACGCGCGGGATTTGAACTGTGACATCCCGCCGTTCGAGGATCTCGGGTTTGAGGAAGATCTGCCCGTTCGGCTCCTCGACATCGCAGTCGACGTACCGCACGGCCCGACCCGCCTCCGACACAACCCGCGCCAGATTCGTAGCGATGGTCGTCTTTCCCGTGCCGCCTTTTCCCGATGCGATTGCAGCGATCATGGAGCCGTCTCCGCAGGTGCGATTCTCTCAAACTGGAACGCCCATCGATTGTGTCCGGCAGGTCGGAAGAGGCCGCTGCCTGTGACCTTCGCCGGCAGGGGGGCCTCCTGGAGATGATGATCGCTCACAGAGAGGACCCCGTCGGGCCTGAGCACACGATGGATGCTCGCCAGGATCGCGCGGGCCGCAGCCGAAATCCGGAACGGTCATTCCCGTCTGCACGCCAAGCCCCAGAAGCACTTTGGCGGGGGGGCGGATCAGATCGCGCACGCGGATCACCGTCATCTCCATGCGGTAGGTGAACCGGTTGTGCTTGCGTTCTTTCTTCATGGGTTCTGACGTTCTCCCGTGTCGTCCTCGCTTGGCCCGCGGTACCCCCGTCGTCCGCGCCGGCGTGCCGTCTTCTCGTCGATAGTCTGCGTCCAGCCGCCCTTGAGGCTCTTGATGCCGTCAAAGCGCGGGACGTACGGTTTGATGTCCAGCAGGGGCGTCCCGTCGAGAATGTCCACGTCCTGAAGGTGCAGGACCGAGCCCTCGATCCGCACCAGGCGAACGACCGACAGCCCGATAGGGTTCGGACGCTGCGGATGTCGCGTGGAGAACACGCCCCTGGGCGAATCGTCCGTGAAGGGTACGACGGTCAGCAGAGGCTCGCCCGCCCGATGGAAATGGTAGAGCAGGATCAGGTGCGAGAAACCGTCCAGGTCCTTCAAGCCCTGGGCATACTTGGGTCGGATCTCCGCCTGGCCCGGACAACCGCGTGCGTACACCGGCTGAATGGGCGTTTCCTCCGCCGCTCGATGACCGCTGCGAATCACGCCGATCGGCGTGTATGTCACCCGTCCGATATCCTGCATCGCCTCATCCATGTGCGATCCTCCACGACGTTCTCACAAACCCATGCCGGTGTGCGGCTGGACGCTCGGGGCGGAAGCCTCGACGAGCTTGCCCTGCTTGAAACGTTCGACCGCCTCGGCCACAGTCCCGGAGACTCCCGTGAACAACTTGACGTCCGCAACACGGAGCGTCCGCTCGGCATTCGGCCCGCAGTGGCCGGTCAGCACGGCCTGTGCCCCGGCGTCGACGACTGTCTTGGCCGCGTTGATGCCGGCTCCGCCCTCGCCACCGGCATTCTCAAGCACGTCGAAGGCCATGGTCTCCGTATCGACGAGCACGAACGACGCGGCTCTGCCAAACCGCAGGTCCACCGGTGAATCTAACGTCTTTCCCTGTGCGGGTACAACGATCTTCATATCAGTCCTTTCTTCCGTTACGTCGTGCGCCGGGGGCCTGTGGCCCCGTCCGGCGTCGAGCGAAAGACAGTCCGCAGGCAACACACCATACACGATGCGTTCTGTAGCCGCAATCTTCGCCGGGCCGTTGTCGTTGCCCCGGTCGCCACCGCGCCCGCAGCCCCAGAACCCGCGTCTGCCAACGAGGTTCCCATAGCCGGGCATCGAGTACCCCGCACAGCATCCAGCCCCCCTGCCTGTCATCGGGCCCATCCCAACAGAACCTGTACCATCTCCACGAGGCATAGCGATCCTCCTTTCGTAAATAAGAATCTGTCAGATCCATCTTCCCTCATTATGAGCATAAGCCCATAATAAGGCAAGGAAAAACTCGGGAAAGACTTCTTTTTTCTCAAGAAAGATCATACCGGCATTTCCGCGCGCCGCGCATCCGGAGGACCGCCATACGAGGTTATCCGCAATCATGACACCGCGTGAAGGGGTCCCGTCGACGGCCGTGGACAGGTGGCGTATCCGAGGGCTTGAGGTCCCGGTGGATGATTCCCTTCTGGTGGGCGTGCTGCACGGCGTCGCAGACCTGGAGAAACAAGCGGAGCCTTTCCCTGAGATCGAGTTTCTCCCGGTCGCAGTACTCGGTGATGGGCAGACCCTCGATGAACTCCATGGCGAAGTAGAGGCCGTCCTCCGTCGTGGCGCCGGCGTCGTAGACATGGGCGATGTTCGGATGGTCCAGCAAAGCCAGGGTCTGCCTCTCCGCCTCGAAGCGGGCGATGACCTGTCTGGAGTTCATGCCCAGCTTGACGATCTTGAGGGCTACTCTGCGGCGTATCGGCTGCTCCTGTGCGGCCAGATAGACGATGCCATAGCCGCCTTCCCCCAGCACACCAAGCAGCGTGAACGATCCGATCTGCGCCCCAGGACCAACGCCTGTACCACCATACGAAGCGGTAGAATCCCCGGCTCCTTTTGAGAAGCAGGGCTTCGCGGCTGCCCCACTCTGTTCCTCATCATGCTGCTCTTCGCCAGACATTTGCGATAGTCCGCCCTCTGTGGGAATCGCAATCCATTGGGCGATATAGGGTTCGAACCTATGACCTCACGGGTGTGATCCGTCCAGTAGCCAGATCCATAACTATCTGCTCCAAAAGGACTAATCTTCCATGTAGTGTTATAAGTCTTTTATTAGCAAGGCATTAAGACTAATTCCAAAGCACCACAGTGTGCGGCAGCTTACCTCAACATCTCCCATTAGTCCAGTTTTTTCTTGCATTCTGTCCAAATACTGTCCAAACTGATCGGCATGGCTCGAAAACGCATACGGCCGAGGCTGAGAATCGATGGGGCGTACTATGTCGCCAAGATATACACCCCAGAAGGAAGGAGGACATCCATCAGCTTCGGGCATGTTGAAGAAAGGCCGGAATCAGACGTGCGGGCTGCTTTCGCAAAGTGGCTGGAGTTGTACGAACTGCACCCAGCGAAGCTGCTCTCATTTGGCAACCCCTATGAGGCCGTGCGCCAAATCGTGAGCCCTTCCAGCGTTGCCACAGTCGGGGAACTGATGGCAAGATACCTGCGATGGGCGGAGACTAGCCTCCGGCCAACGCGAGAGGGAAACGAGAACCCGGATCTCGCGAAGGTCAGACGCGCAAAGGAGTCCCTCCGAGCCTATGAGTCTTGGCCTACTGGTGATTTTGGCCCCGATGAGCTCAGGAAAGTACAGGCCATGCTTGTTAGGTCCAAGTACAAGGCGGGGAACACCGATAAGCATTACACTCGGCGGGGTGTCAACGACACCATAAACGTCATACGATCTGCATGGCGCTGGGGCTTGGGCAGAGGACTCGTGAAGACTGAAAATGTGGCTCATCCGGTTTTTGCG
>DCUI01000264.1 GCA_002327785.1 Phycisphaerales bacterium UBA2218 | reverse complement strand
AGGGTCATGGAACAAAACGGCGGTTATGCCACGCTCGGTCACCTCTATGAGAACGTTCTGGACGTGGCCGGGTGCGAATAGAAGACCAAGACACCCTTTCCGAGTATACGCCGTATTTTGCAGGTGCATCCGGAATTGTTTTTCAAGATCAGGCCAGGCCTGTGGGCGCTGACTGCATGGCGAGATAGGTTGCCGACCGAGATGCGCCCGGCTAAGAAGGAAACCGAAGCGCAGCGGGAGTTTTCCCATTCGTACTATCAAGGTATCGTTGTTCAGATAGGGAATCTTCAAGAATTCGAGACGCACGTGCCAGCGCAAGACAGGAACCGCGCCTTCCTCAGTAAGGGAACATTGGGTAATTTGGCGTCTCTTCAGGAGATTTATCCGTTTTCGTGGGCGCATATCGTGGACTGCGCTAAGAGGATTGACGTGGTCTGGTTCAATGCAAGGCGGATGCCTGCCGCTCTGTTTGAGGTCGAGCATTCGACCAACATGAGAAATTCCCTCGTGAAGTATGTCGAACTCCAAGACTTTCGTACGAAGATGGTCATTATTGCAGACGAAAGTCGGTCTCGGCAATTCGAGCAGACGCTGTCGATGACAGCATTTCGACCTATACAGGGCCACGTCCGTTTCATCAGCTACGAACAAATCTCCCGATACCACTCCAACCTCGTCAAGATGAAGGTGCTTGAGTCGAAGTTGAACTTGCCCCATTGACCATGAGATATGCGAAGAGATGTGTCGCACGAAAGCGGTGATACAACTATGGTGGAGTTTTCTCGCCTTGAAGCCCGTTATTGATTCCGCCACGCAGGTCCCGACCACCGAGCCCGCGAAGTCGGGCAAGCTCCCATCAGTTGTTCCTGCGATTCCTCGGAAGGATCAGTGAACTCACGCCGGGTATCCGGAGACGCATCGCATATATGCCTTCCGAGTGTCCGACGGCATCTTGCCTGCTGAGGGGTGAGAGAAGCGTAAGCCGACGCGCTGGTCCTCTGGTAATTCGTTCAGATTATCCCAATCCAAGAGGATGAAACGTTGTTCCCTATTCACACAGTACACTTCAACAAGGCATCCGCCGCGAACCTCAATAACGATCTCGCTATCCGTCACGAATCACCTCCTATTGCGCACTGCGTATGCATTCTATCTCAGTCTGGATTCGCACGCAATGCTTTTGTCGGAAGAACGCACAATTCATTCGGAGTAGAGGAAGTACTTGCGTCGGGTTTGGTCGAAGGTCTTGCACTCAGAGAACCAGTTGGATTTGAGGGGTTGCAGGCGTTTGTGGGCCGTGATGGCCTCGCGGATGGAGGCGGTGCCGCAGAGGCGGTCGAAGTGGGAGGCCCTCCACTCGAATTGGTCGGGGTACATTTTGCAGATTTCGTTGACGATCAGAACACCGGACCAGAAAGGCTCGAGGCGGGTTCGATCCGTCAGGGTAATCTCGGCACCGTGACAGAGCTTGCCTTGGTGCTTCGAGCTGGTGGGCGTGAACGAGGTCGGAGCGAATCGCAGGCCGGGCAGATTCAGGGTGTTCAGGCGGGTCGCGAGGGTGTTCGCGTCGATCCAGGGGGCGCCGAACTGGCGAAAGGGCCTGGGCGTCCCCCGGCCCTCGGAGACGTTCGTCCCCTCCAACAGGCACAGGCCCGGATACAGGGTGGCCGTCTCCAGGTCGGGCATGTTCGGCGAGGGCTTGATGAAGCGAAGGCCCGTCTGGTCGTACCACATGCCCCGTTGCCAGCCGGTCATAGGCACAACCGTAAGATCGGCTTTCACCCCCTTGGCGAGCCAGCCCTCGCCGTTGACCATCTTCGCCAGTTCGCCGACTGTCAGGCCGTACCGCACGGGGATCGGGTACAGGCCCACAAAGGTGGCGAACGCCGGCTCCAGGATGGGGCCTTCGACCTGCACGCCATTGATCGGGTTGGGCCGGTCCAGGACGACGAATCGTTTGCCGCACTCGGCGGCCGCCTCCATCGCCAGGGACATCGTGTACAGGTACGTGTAGAACCGGGCCCCCACGTCCTGGATATCGAAGACGAGCACATCCACGTCCGCCAGCATCTGCGGCGTGGGTTTGTTGGTCTTGCCGTAGAGGCTGTGAACCGGCAGACCGGTAGCGGCGTCGGTCTGCTTGTCGATGGTCGCGCCCGCCTCCTCGTTTCCACGAAAGCCGTGCTCGGGACTGAACAGCGCGGCGACGCGGACACCGGGCATCGTCCGGAACACATCGACGATATGCTTGCCCTCGCTGTTGTAGGAGGCGTGGTTGGCAATGATGCCGATGCGCTTGCCCGCGAAGAGGTCCGCATGGACCCCGATGTTGTCGAGGCCCGTTTGCACCGAGGCGGGACACGCCGCGACCAGCCACGCCACGGCCAGAGCGCCGACTGCTTTCGAGAATCTCATCATTTCACTCCCGGCTCAACGCCGCTATAATCTCCGACAAAGCCTCAGCGACTCACAAATAGTAAATGACAAATAGCAAATAGTAAATACGAAGGGGGCGGCCATGAGCCACATTTATGCAGGAACACGGATCGAGCGACACATAACTCGCCTGTCGGCGCGCACAATTCTCACAGCCCTTCTGCTCACTGCAGGTCCCGGCGCTGCGCGGGTCGGATGGTGCGTGGTACGCACCCTCCAGGTGAAGCCCACGGCGCTGTTTGCCCGCGATGGGAAAGGGCTCACTCAGATCGTCGAAGTTGTCGTGGAGAACACCGGCCAGGCGGTGCAGGCGAATCTTGAGGTCAGAGTCGGCTCCGCGACCCGCTCTGTGCCTCTGGGAACAATCCAGCCGGGGAAATCGACCGTCCAGGTGTCTGTGCCCGACGTGCGAGAAGCCACATCCGCGCAGTTCGTGCTGAAAGCGGACGGAGAAACCTTGGATGTTCGGCAGATGGACTGGCGGCCTCGCAAGCACTGGACGATCTACTTCGTGCCGATCACGCACCACGACCTGGGCTACACCGACACAATCGAGAACGTGCTGAACCGCTACGCCGGGTTCTACGACGACGTGCTGCGGTTCTGCGACCAGACCAGCGACTGGCCCGAGGAGGCGAAGTATCGATACACGCTGGAGGGAACCTGGTCGCTCGAGCACTTCATGGCGAACAGGCCGAAGGAGACGATCGACCGGTTCGGCGGCTACGTTCGGCAGGGCCGGATCGAGATCGGAGCGCTGTTCGGCAACGAGATCGACAGCCTCTGCGGGCACGAACAACTGGTCCGGCTGATGTACCCCTCCTTCCGCTTCGTGCGCGAGTACGGCGGGAAGATTTCCGTTGGCTCGATCACCGACCTGCCCGGCCTGAGCTGGGGTTTGCCGACCGTGCTCTCCGGGGCGGGCGTGAAATACTTCTTCGCCGGGTTGCCCACCTACTTCGAGTGGGGCCGCAACGACATCCACACCTTCTGGGACGAGTCGGCCATCCTGCGTCACGGCCGGCCTGACGCCTTCCACTGGCAGGGACCGGACGGGCAGACCGTGCTCGTCTACTACCAGGGCAGCTACGGGTTCTTCAAACGCGTGGTCGGGCCGGACAGTTATGACGAGGTCATGGAGTCCCTGCCCGGCATGCTCGATGAGATGGACGACAAAGGCTCGCCGTTCGACGTGATGCGGTACATTCACAACGGCGTCGACAACTACCCGCCCGATGTGCGGATCAGCGAGATCGTCCGGCAGTGGAACGAGAAATGGGCCTATCCCAGGCTCATCGTCGCCACGAACGCTATGTTCTTCGAAGCCCTCGAAAAGCAGTGCGGCGACGTTCGCACGTTTCGGGGCGAGCTGCCCCACACGGACTACGTCGTCGGGGCCGTCTCGACGGCCAAGGAGACCACCATCAACCGCCTGACCCACGACAGGCTGCTCTCGGCGGAGAAGGCGGCGACAATCGCCTCGCTCGTTTGCGATCCGCAATACCCTGCGGATAAGATCGCCCAAGCCTACGACGACGTGCTGCTCTACGACGAGCACACCTGGGGCAAGGACTACCCCACGGGCGAGCTCCAGGACTGGGCCTGGAACGAGAAGAGCCACTATGCCTACCGGGCCGCCGGGCTGGCCCGGTCGGTGCTATCGGATGGCCTGGACCGAATCGCCCAGAATGTCCGGCGCGAACAGCAGGGCCGTCATCTCGTGGTCTTCAATCCGCTGGCCTTCGAGCGGACCGACGTGGTGCGCGTTACACGATGCGCCGTGGACAAACCCTTTGACCTGATCGACGACCAGACCGGCCAAGCGGTCCCCTGCCAGGTCGTCGAGCTGGACGGCCCCCTGGCCCCCATACCCTACGCGTCCCACCGCTGGGCTCGCGGGCAGTTCGAGAAGCACGAGTTGTTCGATCTGGTGTTCATCGCAGAGCGCGTCCCTTCCATGGGCTACAAGACTTACCGCATCGTCCCGCGAGACGACCCGACCGGATCGGAGAGCGAATTGACCGTCACGCGAAGCAGTATCGAGAACCGTTTCTTCAAAGTCACGCTCGACCCGCAAACCGGCGGCATCGCGAGCCTCTACGACAAGGACCTGTCGCGCGAGCTGGTGGACCGACAGGCCCCGGACAAGCTGAACCAGTTCGTGGCCAAATGGGTCCAGACGAGCAAGCGTGAAGGCCCGACGTGCACCGAGGTCCGCATCGGACAAAGAGGGCCGGTCTACGCGAGCCTGGTCTCGCGAGGCTCCGGGCCAGGCTGCCCCGAGATGGTCCAGGAAGTGGTTCTGTACAACGACATCAAGCGGATCGACCTGTCGAACCGGATCTTGAAGGACTCGACGCCGCTGCTGGAAATCTACTTTGCGTTTCCGTTCAAGGTGGATGAGCCGAAATTCCGCTTCGAGGGTTCCAACTCGGTGATCGAACCATTCAAAGACCAGTTCCCGGGCTCGAACACGAACTACTACGCCGTGCAGCACTGGGCGAGCGTATCGAGCAAAGACCTGGGAATCACACTGTCACCGGTGGAGTCGCACCTGCTGGAGTTCGGCGGCCTGTGGTCCTGCTACGTTTCCCAGGCCCATCACGGCGTGACCGCTCCCGATTTCGGACAGCCCTTCGTCCGGGCGGAGCAGCTCACGAAAGGCCACATGTACTCCTTCATACTGACCAGCAACTTCCGCACGAATTTCCAACCGGTCCAGCAGAGCGACCTGCTCTTTCGCTACTCCCTGACCAGCCATCAAGGACCGCAGGCCAACAGCGTCCATCGCGACCTCGGCTGGTCCGCCCACAATCCGCTCACGGCGGTGGTCGTCGATGGCCCCAGGCAGGGCAGGCTGGATAGCCAGGCGAGCTTCTGCCGATTGGATGCGCCCAACGTCCTGCTCACTACCATCAAACGGGCCGAGGATGGGCAGGGCGTCGTCGTGCGCCTCATCGAAACCGACGGCACGCGAACGACGGCAACGCTCACCGTGCCCGGCCTGACCATCGACAGGGCCTGGGAGACGAACGTCGTGGAGGACAACCAAGTCGAGCTAAATGCCACGGAACACGGCGTCGCCGTGCCCGTCCGGGCATTCGGCATCGCCACCGTTCGACTGCAATTGCGCCCGGAATGAAAACAGCAATTCGATTCCAGGTGGCAGCGGCAAACACAGCGTGCCGCTGCCACCCGGATGCGGGAGGCACCCTGCACACGGTTCTGGCACAAGCACCAGGTCGCCGCGACGGTTGATTTGAGGTTGACCTTGGGTGCGTCGGTCCGTAGAATGCCCCTGCCGTGCGTATCCCACGGATACCGGCCCGATATCGGAACATGAAAACCTCTGAAAGGCCCTCAATGCGATTGATTCTTGTCGACAAGCCCGGCGACCACAGGCAGAACTTCTATCCCTTGACTCTGAGTCGGCCGCTGTGGGATCTGCGCTGCGGCATGACCTCGCTGGGCGAGAAGCTACAGGCCAGAGTCGGGACGAGCGATGTTGCGTATTTCCTCCCCGAGTATATGGCTGAGGTCTATCGGGCGAAGACCGGCCGGCCGGTGAATGATCCCTCCAGTCTCGCGGGCGCGGATATCCTGATCGTAGACGCCCGCGTGAAGGCGGACGGCTTCACGGTCCCCGCCGGCCGCAGCGAGGTGGGCATGAGCGAGCAGGGAGAAGCCCTGTATGCCTTCATCATGGCCGGCGACCTCAAGAAGGTGCACGGCAAGGATGTCGCGGCGTTCCTGGAATCGGCCAAGGCCGCCCTGCCAAACGTTCGTTGTACGCTGCCGACGTGGAATTACACGTGGGACTTGATCCTCGCAAGCCCGCACCAGATCGCGTCCGATTTCGCCGTCGCGGGCAGGAGCGGGATCGAGGGGACCCTCGAAGAGCCCAACGCGATCCGGGGCAACAAGAACGACGTCTATATCGCACGGGGCGCCAGGATCCATCCGATGGTCGTGCTCGATGCCGAGCATGGGCCGATCTACATCGAGGAGGACGTCGAGGTGCATCCCTTCACGCGGATCGAAGGCCCCTGCTACATCGGCAAGAAATCCATCCTGCTCGGGGCCAAGTGCCGCGAGGGCAACTCGATCGGGCCGTGGTGCCGCGTCGGGGGCGAGGTCGAGGAGTCGATCATTCAAGGTTACTCGAACAAATACCACGATGGTTTTCTCGGCCACGCCTACGTGGGCGAATGGGTGAACCTCGGGGCTCTCACAACCAACAGCGACCTCAAGAACGATTACTCGACGGTCTCGGTGATGCTCGACGGAAAGCACTCCATCGACACCGGCTCGACCAAAGTCGGCTCGCTGATCGGCGACCACACGAAGACCTCCATCGGTGTGTTGTTCAACACCGGCTCGGTGATCGGGGCCATGGCGATCATCATGTCCACCGGCAAGCCGCTGCCGAAGTTCATTCCCTCATTCGCCTGGTTTGTGGAGGGGGTTGTCACGAAGGGCTTCGGCCGAAAGACCCTCTACGAAACCGCCGCCACGGCGATGGGCCGCCGCAAGTGCCGGTGGACCGAGGCGGACCGGGCCATGTGGGAGGTGATTTTCGAGATGACCGCCGGTCCTCGCGATGAGGCCGTCAAGAAGGGCCGCAAGGCCATGATGAGGTAACCGGGCGTGAAACGCGAACCACAGGGGATTTACTGTTTACAGTTTGCTAATCCTGTGGGTGCGCCACGCGTCAGCCAAATCGTAGATAGTAAGTCATAAATTGTAAATCATAGGAGGTGCTTCATGGCGACAGTGGAAGAACGAATCAAAAAGGTTACCGCGAGGGTCCTGCGGCTCGATCCGAAGGACATCCGGCCCGAGCACAGTTTTACGGAGGACCTGGGCGCCGAAAGCGTGCAGTCCATCGAACTGGTGGCGATGTTCGAGGAGGAATTCGGCATCGAGATGGATGAGGACGCGGCTCTCTCCGTGACGACCGTCGGCGGGGCCGTGGACTTCATCGCCAACGTATGCAAGGAACAGGGCGTGGACGTCGAATAGAATTTACTATCTACAATTTACGATTTACTATTTAGGAGCTTTCGCAGGGCGTTAGCCAAATCGCAAATCGTAAATAGTAAATCATAAATGATAGAGGATCAGACATGACCAAGACCAGACGACATCACAACCTCCCCGAGGTGGTCCGGCCGAACCTGCTCGAGGACATTTTTCCCTACGATCTGCCTCCGCGAATTCGGTTCGACGGACCCGCCGTCGAGTACGTCGACGGCAAGCCGGTCGCGTTCGACTTCGCCACGGTGAAAGACCGGGACATCGTCATCACGGATACGACGTTCCGCGACGGCCAGCAGTCGCTGCCGCCCTATACGGTCGATCAGATGGTGCACATCTACGACCTGCTCTCACGTCTGGGCGGGCCCAACGGCGTGATCCGCCAGACCGAGTTCTTCCTCTACACGAAGAATGACCGGCTGACGCTGGACAAGTGCCGTGAGCTGGGCCACCAGTATCCCGAGTGCACCGGCTGGATCCGGGCCGTCAAGGGCGACTTCCGGCTCGTCAAGGAAGCCGGGCTCAAGGAGACCGGCCTGCTCACGAGCTGCTCCGATTACCACATCTTCCACAAGCTCAAGTTCCGCAGCCACAAGGAGTGCATGGACTCGTATTGCGAGGTGGTCCAGGCCGCGTTCGATGCGGGCGTGCGGCCGCGATGCCACCTGGAAGACGTGACGCGGGCGGACATCGACCGCTTCGTCCTGCCATTCGTGGACCGGCTCATGGAGATGAGCGAACAAGCGCCGAAGGAGCTTTCCGTCAAGATCCGGCTGTGCGACACGATGGGTTTCGGCGTGAGCTATCCCGGCGCGGAGCTGCCGCGGAGCATCCCGAAACTGATCTACAAGCTCCATCACGATTGCGGCGTCCCGAGCAGCCGGCTCGAATGGCACGGGCACAACGATTTCCACAAGGTCCACGTCAACGGCGCCACCGCCTGGCTCTATGGCTGCGACGCCCTGAACTCCACGCTCTTTGGTTTCGGCGAGCGGACGGGCAACCCGCCGTTGGAAGGCGCCGTCATGGAGTACATCGCCCTCAAGGGCGGCCTGTGCGGGATCGACACGCTGGCCATCACGGAGCTGGCCAACTACATGCGGTCGATCGGCCTTCCGATCCCGGACAATTATCCCTTCGCGGGCCACGCGTTCAACGTCACCCGGGCCGGCATCCACGCCGGCGGTCTGCGTCAGGATGAGCGGATCTACAACATCTTCAACACCGAGAAGCTGCTCGGCAGGCCGCCCCGCGTAGCCATCACCGACAAGAGCGGCGCCGACGGCGTCGTCCACTGGGTCAACGAGTTCTTCGGCCTCAAGGACGAAGACCGCATCAACAAGATCAAGGTGCACAAGCTCGCCCGCTGGGTGATCGACCAGTACGACGTGGACGGTCGCCTCACGGCCATCAGCGACCAGGAGCTCGCCGCCAAGGCCAAGGAGTTCTACCCCGACTACTGGGCCAAGTACAAAGCCGGCAAATGATCGATGAAGAATGCCCCGGACGAAGTCCGGCATGACGATATTGAATTGACGATTTGACCTCGGGTGCCGCGCCTGCCACAAACAGGCGTGGCCCCCGGCGTTTTTGAGGTCGCCTCCGTAGGGTGTGCCATGCACACCATCTCTCTTCTTGGGGTTGTCACACACGGGCGGATGGGGATACAATAGCCCTCAGCGTGGAATTCAGAAACAGACTCCTATGCAGGATTGCAGGAGATGCGGCCATGATCACCAAGCTCAGCATTGCCAACTTCAAATCGATCAAGCAGTTGGACATCGACTGCAAGAAGGTCAACGTATTCGTCGGCGAACCCAACGCCGGGAAGTCCAATATCCTTGAAGCGCTGGGACTGTTATCGTGGTGTGACGGATCGGGACCAGGGTCTCTCCGCGATTATGTCCGGTTCCAGTCCATCCAAAACCTGTTCTACGATCAACTGCTTGACCAGGCAATAAGTGTGTCGCTGCTGGGCAGCTCTTCTGCCGAAGTGCACGTTGGGCATGTCAACGATCGATTTGAGTTTCGCAAAGGAGCTGGTTCTGATGTGTTTGCGACTATGGATTATGAGGGGAACATGAGCCTCGGTCTGTGCACACAGCTCAGCAAGATCAGGTTCTATCGTTTCATGGACCTGCCGCGATATGATGACAAGGAGGCAGGCAGTCTCATGCCACCCAATGGGACGGATCTCTTTTCTGTTGTCTTTACCTCCGAGACACTGCGAGATACCAAAGGAGTTCTTCAAAAGAGGCAACATAGACCGTACAGACATTAACCATAATCCGTACGGCTTTCCTGTGAACTGTGCGGTATCCACAAGGCTGGACAAATACCGAGAAAGGGTAAACACCATCTTGAAAACGCGACCGGGCCTGTGCTACACTGGATTCTCTCGTGAGCAAGGCCGGATCGAACGCGCATAAACGGAGCATGGCATGAATACCGATTTGAAGAAGCTGGAATTGTGGTTTGTAACGGGAAGCCAACACCTCTACGGGCCCGAGACCCTCAAACGGGTGGACGAGGACTCCAAGCAGATCGCCCAGGGCCTGTCCCGCTCGAAGCAGGTTCCGGTCAAGGTTGTCTTCAAACCGGTCGTGACCACGCCGGCGGCCATCTATGACATCTGCATGACGGCCAACGCCGCCGCCAATTGCATCGGCGTGATTACCTGGATGCACACCTTCTCACCGGCGAAGATGTGGATCGCCGGCCTCAACGCCCTGACCAAGCCGTTCGTGCACCTGCACACGCAGTTCAACCGGGACATCCCGTGGGCCGACATCGACATGGACTTCATGAACCTCAACCAGAGCGCCCACGGCGACCGCGAGTTCGGGTTCATCTGCGCCCGCCTGCGACGGAGTCGCAAGATCATCGTCGGGCACTGGCAGGAGGAGCGGGTCCAGGCGGAGCTGGGCGTCTGGGCTCGGGCCGCGTGTGCATGGCACGACGCCCAGGGCGGTAAGGTCGCCCGGTTCGGCGACAACATGCGGCAGGTGGCCGTCACCGAGGGCGACAAGGTTCAGGCCCAAATCCAACTGGGCTATTCCGTCGAAGGTTTCGGCGTCGGCGACCTCGTGGCCCGCGTCAATGCAATCACGGATCGCCGGGTTGACAGACTCGTGTCCCAGTACGAATCGACGTATCGAATCGTCAAAGCCGGCCAGGACGGCAAGCAGCACGAGGCCCTTCGAGAGGCCGCCCGGATCGAGCTGGGCATGAGAACGTTCCTGGAGGAGGGCGGGTTCAAGGCCTTCACCACGACGTTCGAGGACCTGCACGGCCTCAAGCAACTGCCGGGCCTGGCTGTTCAGCGGCTTATGGCCGACGGGTACGGCTTCGGCGCCGAGGGCGACTGGAAGACCGCCGCCCTGGTCCGGGCGATGAAGGTCATGGCCGCCGGCCTGCCGGGCGGGACCAGTTTCATGGAGGACTACACCTACCACCTCGATCCGGCCGGTCCCAAGGTCCTCGGGGCGCACATGCTCGAAGTCTGCCCCTCGATCTCTGAGAACACGCCGTCCCTGGAGGTTCACCCGCTCGGCATCGGCGGCAAGGACGACCCCTGCCGACTCGTCTTCAACGTGCCCAGCGGTCCCGGCCTGAACGCCTCGATCATCGACATGGGCAATCGCTTCCGCATGATCGTCAATGAGGTCGAGGTCGTTCCGCCGGATGCCCCGCTGCCCAAGCTGCCCGTGGCCCGGGTTGTCTGGGTCCCGAAGCCCAACCTCCAGACCGGAGCGGCCGCCTGGATTCTCGCCGGCGGCGCCCACCACACGGGTTTCAGCATAGCCCTCACCAGTCAGCACCTGGAGGACTTCGCCGAGATGGCGGGCATCGAGTGCCTCCTGATCGACGCGGCCACCACGATCCGAGAGCTGAAGAAAGAGATTCGCGCCAACGAGGTCTACTACCTGCTCGCCAAGGGCCTGTAGTACCGCATCATACAAGTTCGATGGCTATGGCATAATACGCGCTAGGGCTGCACTACGCGGTTGTAGATCCGCACATCGTCGATCAGGCCGGACCAGAGGGTGCCGGGGGCCAGCGAGCAGCCGGCTCCGATGTGCAAGCCGCCGGTTGATCCTGACAGACTTGTCTGTATATCTCGGGCCACTTCCACGTCGTCAACGCAGAGAATCCGATTGGCACCGTCCCAGACAAGCCCAACACGATGCCAACTCCCATCCGTGATGATGCTGGCGGATGTCAATGACTTGCCCTGGCGGCCCGATTGCTTCAGTTCCGTCATCAGTACGCCCTCGGCGGTGACCATCAACCAGTCGGCGCCGCCTGCCTGGGAGAGGATCACCTGTCCCGATGCGCCGCCTTTGACCCAGGCGAATACACTGAAGGGACCATCCGCCGGGTTCAAAACGGCGTTGGCTGCGATCACGGTCGAGCCGTCGAACTGCATAGCTCCGCCGATCAGACCGCCGGCCGGTTGCCACGCCGGGACGCCGATCACCGTCGCATCGTTGACGCCGGCGCTGTCGAAGGCGATGATTCCTTCGGCCTCATCCAACTTCCAATGACCGATCAGGAAGGGACTGGGAATCTCCTGGCCCCAGTAGTCCATCAGAACCTCCAGGTCGGCCGCATCGATGACGCCGTCGCCGAAAGGTCTCGGTGCGATGTCCACCATCGGACCGGCCTGGCCCCAGGATTCGATGAGCCGCAGGAGGTCTCTGATATCCACAATCCCATCGCTGTTGAAGTCCACCACGAGCGGATTGGGGGTGTACTCTTCTACGGTCGAAACCACGTCATAGACAGACGCTATTGCTCCTCCAATGACATAAATCTTGCCGTTCAGCGCCGCGGTGGACAGGCCGCCCCTCGGGGTGGGCATAGCCGGCCGTTGCCGCCAAGTGTCCGTCGCCGGGTCATACTCCTCTACTTCTGCATCCGGCGGTCCGAAATCTCCTCCGATCACGTATATTCTTCCATCTACTACAGCGGCGGTGGGGGACAGCCAGGATCTGATCGTTGGCGCATCGGTCTTCCTTTCCCAGGTGTCGCGCGCCGGGTCATACGCATAAACGGTCCGGCTCGCTGTCCATGCCTGCCATGAGCCGCCGATAACGTAGATTTTGCCGTCGACCACACCGGCGGCGTGCAAAAACCTTGGCTCCGGCAGGTCGGCCTTCCGCGCCCAGGTATCCGTCGCCGGGTCGTATTCTTCCACGGTCGTGAAAGCAGGCCCGGCCGTAGTTTCTCCGCCTCCAATGGCGTAGATCTTCCCAGCCACCTCGGAGGTGCTGAGTAAGAATCTTGCCGTCGGCATATCCGCCTTCCTCGTCCAGGTGTCCGTCCTCGGATCGTATTCCTCCACCGCCCTGAGTGGTCCACCTCCAATCGCATAGATCTTGCCGTTCACCGCGCTGACGTCCAGACCCGCCCTTGGCGTCGGCATGGGGGCTCTTCTCGTCCAGGTATCGGTTCCTGGATCATATTCTTCGACGGCTGAAATACTTTGGTGCGGCGCTGGGCCGCCTCCAATAGCGTAAATCTTGCCATCCACCGCGCAGGCGCCCAGCAGGAATCTTGCGGTTGGCATATCCGCCCGCTCCATCCACATGCCCTCCGCTCCAGCACCTTGCGAAACCCAGCCAAATGTGGAGAGCACAATCGACAACATTCCACAATTGCACATGTTCGATTTCAGCATTCTCATCGCATTCTCCTTTCCAGATCGTTGCTGTTTAGAAACACCGCGACGGCGCCGGCGTTTGGCTGCCGGTAGCCCTGCCCGACTGTCTGTAATTCCGTAACGAATTGCGAATCCTGCATGGATTCTCGATGAATCGTCATAAAACCCGGACAATTCTGCCCGTTCGGACGGCGGAAACGGCTTGAGAAGTCGATTCTCGCCTTGTCGATGGGAGGGGGGATGGTATGATAGAGGGAGGTTCGCCGGCCTTTGATGACCGACGTGTCGATCAGGAGGTCTTGGAGAGATGGTGCACCGTGATCGCACAGACATGGGGGGAGCGCGGGAGACGTTCCTCACGACCCACTGGTCGCTCATCGAGGGCGTCAAGGAGCACGAAGACAAAGACCGAGCCCTGATCGGGTTGCTCCTGGAACGGTACTGGAAACCGGTCTACTGCTACCTTCGCCGCAAGGGTTACAGCAATGAGCAGGCCAAGGACCTGACGCAGGGGTTTTTTCACGAGGTCGTGCTCAGCCGTCATCTCATCGAACGGGCCGATCAATCGAAAGGCCGCTTTCGCACGTTTTTGCTCCACGCCTTGAACCAATATCTCGCCGATGAGCAGCGTAAAGAAGCAGCTCAGAAGCGTATTCCCGAATCCAAACTGGTCCCGCTGGACAGCAGCCGCCTGCCCGAATTACCGCAGGAGGTCGGCCAACTCGAGGCGGAGCAGTGTTTTGACTATGCCTGGAAGGCCGACTTGCTGGAACGGGCCCTGTCCGAGTTGAAGCAGTGGTACCTCGGGCGCGGCATGGACGCACACTGGCATCTCTTTCGAGACCGCTTGCTCAGACCCAGCCTGGAGGGACTTGAAGCACCGTCTTTGGCGCACTTGTGTGAACAGTACGGAATCGAGACAGAGACCAAGGCCTCCAACATGCTCGGCACCGTCAAGAGACAGTTCCAGACCATACTCGTCAAACACGTCCGCCAGACCGTCCTGTCCGGCGAGGCTGCGGAAGAAGAATTGGGCGAAATGTTCCGATTCCTGAAAAAGCAAAGCAGGGGATAGGGTCTTCTTACGGATACCCATGTGACAAGAAGGGTTCCGCCCGGCGATAGCAGATGAAAGACGACGACTCCATATTCGGTGCTCCACCCGATGGGTTTGACCGCCTCATCTTCGAGGCATGGCAGAATCCCGAGGCAGATGGGCAGGCCGAACCGACGGTTTCTGCCCAGACGTTTCTGGAACAGCCCGGGCAGCAAATCGGCCGATACAAGCTCCTGAGTGTCCTCGGCGAAGGCGGCATGGGAATCGTGTATCTGGCCGAGCAGGAGCGGCCTGTGAAACGGCAGGTCGCACTGAAGGTCATCAAGCCAGGCATGGACTCGAAACGCGTGGTGGCCCGCTTTGAAGCGGAGCAGCAGGCGCTCGCCCTGATGGAGCACCCTCATGTCGCCCGCGTCCACGATGCGGGCTTGACTCCGAGTGGGCGACCCTACTTCGTCATGGAGCACGTCAAAGGCGTTCCCATCACCGCGTACTGTGACAAGCACAGACTGACCGTCGAGGAACGCTTGCGGCTGTTCCTGCACGTCTGCGAGGCGGTCCAACATGCGCACCAGAAAGGGGTGATTCACCGCGACCTGAAGCCCTCCAACATCCTCGTAACGATCGAGGATGAACAAGCGTCTCCCAAGGTGATTGACTTTGGCGTCGCACGGGCGATCAGCCAGCCGCTGACCGAGCAGACGCTCCATACCGAACAGGGCCAGCTTGTCGGCACGCCGGAGTACATGAGCCCGGAACAGGCGGACCTGGGCAACCAGGACATCGATACCCGGACGGATGTCTACTCCCTTGGGGTCGTCCTATACGAGCTCATCGCCGGCGTATTGCCCTTCGACCCTCACACGCTGCGTGAGCACGGAATCGACGGCGCGCGAAAGATCATCTGCCAGGAAGACCCGCAAACACCCAGCACAAAGCTCAGCCGAACGTCCCTTGAGGAATCGACCACGTCGGCCCAACAAAGAAGAACGAACCTCAGACAACTGCGGCGAATACTGCGGGGTGACCTGGACTGGATCACCCTGAAGGCGATGGAGAAGGATCGCACGCGTCGCTATGCGTCCGCTGGCGAGCTCGCGGCCGATGTCGTTCGGCACCTGAACCACGAGCCGGTCACGGCCGGCCGGCCGAGTCCGGCCTATAAGGCCCGGAAGTTCGTGCGTCGCCATCGCGCGCTGGTCACTGGGCTGGCCGCCGTCTTAGCAGTCCTCGTCGTCGGCATCATTGTGTCACTGGCCTTTGCCCTCCGGGCCCAACGTGCCCGCGATGAAGCGACCACCATAGCGGCATTCCTGCAGGAAGACGTGTTTGGCGCAATCGATGGTTGGAGCTTGGGTGGTCGGCAGATCACAATCGCCGACTTCCTCGATGCGGCGTCCACGAAGGTGCCGGACAAGTTTGGCGGCACGCCGCTGCGGGAAGCTTCGATCCGAAAAACCCTCGGCGCACTGTACCTCAGAGTGGATCGCTTCGACGAGGCGGAACCCCAGTTGAGGCAGTCCCTGGCGATCTTCACACGAGAGCTGGGCAGGGCAGATCCGCGCACGATCGAGGTGGTGGACCAGTTAGGCCAGATGTACTGGCACCGGTGGCAGTACTCCCAGGCGGAGGAATACCTTTCGGAATCCCTACAGGGCAAACGCCGCCTTCTGGGTTCAGAGCATCCCGGCACACTACAGACCATGGCTTGGCTGGGCTGGGCCTGTTTTGGCAACGGGCGGGCTGTGAAGGCGGAGTCGCTCCTAACCGAGGCCTGTGAGACGGCTCGACGCACACTGGGGGACCGTGACCCTGTCACAGTGGAGTGCATGTTCTACCATGGGAGCAATCTCCTGCTTCGCGGCCGGGATGCCGAGGGCGAACGCACACTGGAAGATGCCTTGAGATTGTCGCAAGGGGTGCTCAAGGCCGCCCATCCATTCGTAGCGTTCCCTACCGCCCTGCTGGGCCGGCGGTACAGCCGCGAGGGCCGGTACGCTGAGGCGCAAGAGATTCTCACAAAGGCACTGGTCATGGCGAGGGAGGCATGGGGCGAGCGCAATGGTGGGACCTTTCACAACGTGGCGGCGCTGGCAGAGAACTACGCCCGCCAGGGCCGGATCGCCGAGGCCGAAACGCTGCTGCTTGATGCCGTCGAGAGAGGCCAGCGAACAGATGGGCTCGAGCCGCAAATCCCGATCCACGCCTGTTACTATCTCGGCTTTTTCTACACGTGGCAGAGGCGTTATGACGAAGCCGATCGCTATATTCGCCCGGCACTTCAGGCAAGCATCGATTTCAACGGCAAGGATACTGCAATCACCTTCCTCGGCAAGATGGCACTGGGTACGGTGTATCAGGAACAAGGCCGATACGACGAGGCCGGCCAACAACTCGAAATACTGGCTGGCCTTGCCCAGGTCGCCGATGAGAGCACGCATCTCGCCAACGTCATGCATCAACTCGCCGCATTGCGTTTGCGGCAGGGGAGGTATGCCGAGACAGAAGAACTCCTTCTCAGGATTCTCAACACCCGCCGGAACCTGCTCGTGGAGAACCACCCTCACACCCTGGGTACGATCCGAGGCCTGATCGCACTATACACCGCCTGGGGCAAACCCCAGGAAGCTCGGAAATGGTTCCACGAACTGAGCACAGCCTACACCCGCGAATCCGCCGCACGCCAATACGCACCCGCAGCCACCGGCGGCGTTCGTTATGACTCAGTAACCGACACCTATGCACTCGTAGCAACGCCGTCTGGCCCTTGGACAGTTGAGAAAGAACTCGACTTCAGCTACCTCGAATCCAGTTCCGAGATGTGGCACGTCTGCGACGACCTGCACTTCGCCTGCAAGACGCTCCACGGCGACGGCTCGATCACCGCGAAAATCGAGAGTATTGACCCCGTACACTATGGGACGCAGGTGGGTGTGATGATCCGCAACAGCCTTGACGCCGCTTCGTCGCATGCATCCGTTGTCATTACGCCGCTCGGCGACGTCGCCTTCCAGCGCCGCACCGTGGAACTCGAGGCCACACGCAGCCGCTATGCCGTCGGCAATTTCGAGCTTCCCCACTGGCTAAGGCTCACTCGTACGGGCACCCTCTTCACAGCGCAGCATTCCCGCGACGGCGTGAACTGGGAACACATAGAGGACAACAGTCTGAATCAGCCGATGTCGATGGAGATCCCGATGGGCGAAACAGTGTACGTCGGTATTGGTTTCGCGTCGTACGACCAATCCCGAACAGCCGAAGCCCGAATCAGCAACATCACGGTCGTGGGGGCCGTGAGCCCGCCGGGCCCCTTTAGGACGTTCCAGGACATAGGTCTCCGAGGTTCTGCCTCCGCGGACCATCGCGAAAGCAGATGAGGGCACGCAGCCACCTCCCGTTACCGCTGGACGACGCGGTTGCGGATCCGCATGTCGTCGATCTGCGTTTGCGCGGACACAGTGCGTGTCAGGGCCGATGCAGTCATTGGATGGTGACGGCAGTGCCGCTGACGCCGACCATCGCGCCCTGCGGACCGACGGTCTCGATGTCGATATCGATCCCGACGACGGCATTGGCGCCGAGTCCGGCGGCCTCCTGCTCGGTGAAACCCTCTCCTTCCAGGCGTATCGGGCCGTTGGCTTGGTCGTGCCCGGCTTCTTCACGCCGGCCCTGAGCCCGTAACCGTGGCCGGCATCGTCCTGCGAAGCTCGCCGTGCTATGTGCCTTCTTCTCCGGCCGCAGGAACGTGATCGAGGATGATGCTTTTGAGCAGTTCGAGCACCTCCACGTGGTTGCGCAGGTTGAACTGCGCGTGGGAATTCTCAATGCCTACCCTGATGGAGCAGGCGGTGGCAGGCAAGGCTTGAAAGAGGTCTTCGTCCGTGAGGTCGTCGCCGACGGCGAGTATGAAGTCCGACCTGCCCTTCGGGATGAACGCCATCGCGGCCGCGCCTTTGTTGATCCCGCCGCAGCGGACTTCCACCACTTTGTTTCCCGGCAGAATCTGAACGTCCATATTGGCGGTGAAATTCATCAAGTCGTCCGTCATCTCTTTGACGCGAGCACAGGCGAGTTCCGGGTCCGCCCGGCGGTAGTGCCACACGATGGAGTATTGCTTTTCCTCGATGAATGCCCCCGGGAGTCTATCGGCGTAGGTCTGGAGGATCGGCCGGGCTGCCGGCTTCCAACTGTCGTTCAGCGGCTTGGCCAATTGCCAGGAGCCGTTTCTGGGCCTGATCCACGCCCCGTGCTCCGCCACCAGCGCCACATCGAGGTCTCCAAACCAGCGACGCATCGTGTCCTTGTCGCGGCCGCTGATGAGCACGACGTCGTTTCCGGGGTCCCGGGAGAGGTCCCGCAGGACCGCAAGAAGCTCCTCCGTGGGCCGGGCGGCCAGTGGGTCGTTGGCGAAGGCCACGAGCGTGCCGTCGTAGTCGAGGAAGATCGTGCGGTGCTCGGCCCGGCTGAAGCGGTCGAGAATCTGTTGCCTCGCCGCTCGGCCCAACAGTCGAGCGTGCAGACGCGCCTGTTCGGCTTTGACGACCGGCACCTGAGTGAGGAAGTCCTCGGCCCAGCGGACGACGTCGTAGCATCTGAGACGGTCCTGCATGGCCTCATTGCGGCGGATTTGCTCGCCTTCGGGCATTTCCAGCGCCGTCTTCAGCGCGTCTGCGATTTCCCTGGTGTTGTTCGGGTTGATCGTGACGGCTTCCGTCAGCTCTTTCGATGCCCCGGTCGTCTCACTGAGGACCAGGACGCCCGTCTTGTCCGTGCGGCTTGCCAGGTATTCCTTGGCCACGAGGTTCATTCCGTCCCGCAGAGGAGTGATCAGAGCCACGTGACTGGCGGCGTACAAGGAAACCAGCGGATGGAACGGCAGGTACCGGTACTGGTACTGCACGGGCGTCCAGGCGACAGTGCTGAACTTGCCGTTGATCTTGCCGACGAGCTCATCGATCTCCTTCTTGATTGCCTGGTAGCGGTCCACGCCGACCCGAGAGGGCACGACCACCAATACCAGAACGACCTTGCCATGCCATTGGGGTTCGCTCTCGAGGAAGAGCTCGTAGCCCTGGAGGCGGTTGAGAATGCCCTTGCTGTAGTCCAGGCGGTCCACGGAAAGAACGACCTTGAAGCCCTTGATCGCCTCCCAGGCGCCGTCCTCGGTTCCCCGGACCTGAAGATCGGCGGCCGCCTCGCTGAACTTGCGGAAATCGATGCCCATCGGGAACGTATCGACCTTGACCAGGTGGTTGGGCAGCAGGATTCTGCCCATTCGGTGCTCGTGCCCGAGGATGCGCAAAACGCAGCGGAGGAAATACTGCGCGTAGTCGTACGTGTGAAACCCCACCAGGTCGGCCCCCAGGATGCCCTGCAGGATTTCGGAACGCCAGGCCATCGGCAACAGGCGAAACATCTCGAAGTCCGGGAAGGGAATGTGCAGGAAGAACCCGATCTGAGCGGAGGGCCTTGCCTCGCGCAGCAGCTTCGGGAGCAGCATGAGATGGTAGTCGTGGATCCAGATCAGGTCGTCGGGCTGCATGATCCGCGTCACGGCCTCACAGAAGATCCGGTTCACGCACTGATAGTGGGCGTACAGATTCTCCTCGTAGACCGCATACGAGGAGAAGTAATGGAATAAGGGCCAGATTGTCTTATTGCAGAATCCATGGTAGAACTGGTCCATGGAACGCTCGGACAGAAAGACGGGATGGGCGTTGAGAGCCGAGAGTCCTTCGGCCGTGAGGGCCTGTTGGGCCGGGTCCTCGATGGTGATTCCCGGCCAGCCGATCCAACGGTACTCGGGTTTGGCAAAGGCCGAGCCCCTCAGGGAATCGAGATAGGCGCTGATGCCGGAGACGAGGCCCCCCGCGCTCTCCTGGAACGTCAATCGACCTTCTTCCTCCACCGTCACGATAGGCAGTCTGTTCGATACGACCAACAATCTCATGTGGCGTCGTCCTTTCTGCGAATCTCCCCGTGACCGGTCCGATCTTACCGTGCGCCCGCGCCGGCTGCTACTCATTGTACTGGGCAAATCGAAAAAAGTTCCTGGACGCACCCCGCCCACGGTGAGAGCGGCAATTGCTTGTCCATCCGGGCGCGTCCCCTCTGGCACTCAGGACGAACCGTGTCAACCAACGAGCCGGACAGCCCCCGTCCCTGGAATGATGGACGGGCTTCTCGTCGGCCGTCGGGTCTACTGGATCGTGACGGCGGTGCCGCTGACGCTGACCATGAGCATCGCGCCCTGTGGGCCGACGGTCTCGATGTCGATATCGATTCCGACGATCGCGTTGGCGCCGAGTCCGGCGGCCTCCTGCTCGATCTCCTCGAAGGCGATCTCGCGCGCCTTGCGGAAGGCCTTCTCGTAGGCCCCGGAGCGACCGCCCACGATGTCGCGGATGCCCGCCATGATGTCCTTGAAGATATTCGCGCCCAGGATGGCCTCGCCGTTGACGACGCCGTGATACTGCGTGATTCGCTTGCCTTCAAGGCTCGACCCGTTGACGAGAAACGTCAACCCGATGAACACTGCCGATTTCTTGATGCGCCTGTTCAATGGAACCCTGACGGCATCATTGCTCTGGATTCGTGGGCGTCTCGGCGCCCTTGTTGTCCATGTGAATCTGGCTCAAAGCAGCGAGGCCGCCCATGGCGCCGAGGTTCATGGTCTCCAGGGCCGAGCTGGGGACGATGATCATCGAGCCTTTCTCCTTGAGCCCTTCGAAGAGCATGTTCATGCCGCGAAGGTGCATGGCCGTGGGGTTCGCCTCGTATTGTTTCGCAGCCTGGGCGAATTTCTGGGCGATTTCGGTTTCGGCGGTGCCCAGGATGATTCGCGCCTGGCGCTCCCGCTCGGCCTGGGCCTGCTTGGACATTGCGTCTTCCAGGTCCTTCGGGATGATGATGTCGCGAATCTCGACCGATTGGACGGTGATGCCCCAGGGATTGGTCTTCTCATCCAGGATCTCCCGCAGCCGGCTGCCCAGCTCGCCGCGATGGGTGAGCATGTCCGCCAGCTCGTGCGTGCCGATGATGTCCCGCAGGGCCGTCTGGGCCGAGAGCACAATCGCCAGGTAGAAGTTCTCCACCTCCAGGATCGCCTTTTTCGCGTCCCAGACCATCCAGAAACAGATGGCGTCCACGTTCACGGGGACGGTGTCCTTTGTCAGCGTGGATTCCGAGCTGAAGTCCGTCGCGCGGATGCGCATGTCCACCGTCTGCACGATGCTCTCGACGATGGGAACGATGAAGAAAAGGCCCGGCCCCTTGAGCCTGTCGAATTTGCCCAGTCGCAGAATGACCGCCCGATCCCACTGGTTCGCGACCTTCAAGGCGAACAGGATGTAGACGGCCAGAAAGATCGTCACGCCCGCCACCACGGGACGGATCGTGGTCCACTCCCCGGCAACGTAACGGTTGACGACGAATCCGCCCAGCAGAATCACGATCGCCGCCAGAAACGCGGGCAGATTCACCTCCGCCCTCGGCGTCTTGAAGCTCTCCACATACTTTCGCGTAATGGATGCCGACTCTGTTGTCTTACTCTTCGGTCTCATGGTTTGGCCTCCCTTGCAGGTACTCGACGATGTCTGTGAGCGTCAGATTGTATTGATGTCCACGAGCGACCAACTCGTCGCAGATCTGTTTCAGCATGCGGCGCTTCTCGGCGTCGCCGATCTCGACCTGTTGGTGGCTCACAAAAGTCCCTGTACCCTGTTGCGTGTCCAGGATACCGAGCAGCTCCAGGTCGGAGTAGCCTTTTCGCACTGTGTTGGGGTTGATCTCGAGCTGCACGGCGAGGTCCCTCACGGTAGGCAACTGCTCGCCGGGCAGCAACCGCCCCGAGGCGATGCCGAACCGGATCTGGTCCACGATCTGCCGGTGGAACGGCACGCCACTCTTAAGGTCCAGCTTGAAGTGAATCATATGCGTTCTCCACAATTGCGCTATAGCTACTGATATATAGACGTATAGTGTACTAATAGTTTAGCGCACCCTCTCCGGCTGTCGAGAAGAAAAAGTAGATTTCGCACAGATTTCTTTGCGAAATACACGACCAATAGTCATAATTGACCGTAGGTCATACCTGTATGTATGAACATGGTAGCAAGGGTCATACGATGAATGATGAGAGTGTTCGCTCATCTGAACAACCGCTCAACAGACGCTCGCGGCGTCAGGCGGAAGTACGCGAACGGCTGATCCGTTCCGCGCTGCGTCTGTTTGCCGAGCGAGGCTTCGTCGCCACGACCGTTGAGGACATCACCAATCTGGCCGACGTGGGCAAAGGCACCTTCTTCAACTACTTCCCCAGCAAGGAACATATCTTCGCCGCCCGCGCCACAGGACAGGCAGAGAGGGTCGAGCGATTCGTCGCCCAAGCCCGTGGTTCGAGGGAATCGATGGGCGAATCGTTCTATCGACTCGCCGTATCGCTCAGCGAAGGCTTTGAAGCCAACGCGGCGATCTTTCACAGCATTGTCATCGCCGTCTCGTCGAATGAACTGGTGCGCGGGATGCTGTCGCACGCGCTGGAGCAGGCCCGCAAGCCTCTCGCGGAACTCCTGTCTCTCGGGCAGCAGCGGGGAGAGATTCGAAGCGGTCTGCTGCCGGCGGACTTGGCGCTTGAATTCCAGCAGGCCTTCTTCGGCACTGTATTCCTGTGGTCGCTCGCACCGTCAAGACCGCTGAACGATTGCCTGAAGGAGACAGGGGACTTCCTGTGGTCGGCAATCGGAAAGGGCTCAGAATGACCATCGACTTGAGAAAGAGACGTCGCTTGTGCGAGTCGATCGTGCGTTTCGCGATCGTGGCCGTGTGCTGCGTTCCCGCCGGCTGCCGCCGGGTGGACGACGACCAAGTCCAGGGCTACGTCGAGGGGCAGTTCGTCTACGTTTCATCGTCCGTGGCGGGTACGCTGGAAACGTTGCACGTGCAGCGCGGCGCATGGGCGAAGACGGGCGACCCGCTGTTTGCGTTGGAGAACACACCGCAGAAGGCCGCACGAGACGAAGCGGCACAGCGGCTGGCCCAGGCCCGCGCGAGCCTGGAAGACGCGAAGAAAGGCAAACGTCCCTCGGAGATCGAAGCCATCGAGGCACAGCTTCAGCAGGCCCGCACGGCGCTGGAGCTGGCGGAGAAGGAACTCTCGCGGCAGGAAGGACTCTTTGGCTCCGGGGCGACAACTGCCCAGGAGTTGGACCGCGTGCGGGCTACTCACGACCAGTATCGCCAGCGGGTCACGCAGCTCGACGCCGAGCTGAAGACGGCGCAGCTTGGCTCGCGCAGCGACCAAATTGCCGCAGCGGAGGCGAATGTGCGGGCTCTGGAGGCGGCTCTGGCCAGGGCCGAGTGGGAGCTTTCGCAAACCCGCCAGGAGGCGCCGCAGGCCGGACTGGTCTTTGACACGCTGTACCGCGAGGGGGAATGGGTTGGCGCCGGCAGGCCGGTTATCATGCTGCTGCCGCCTGAGAACGTCAAGGTCCGCGCGTTCGTGCCCGAGATGCGGCTCGGTGCGATCCAGACCGGCGACAGCATGCGAGTCCTCGTGGACGGCCTGACCGAGCCCGTCGTCGGACGGGTCAGCTTCATCTCGCCCCGGGCGGAGTACACGCCTCCGGTGATCTACAGCCGCCAGACTCGCAGCAAGCTGGTCTTTTTGGTCGAGGCGGTCTTCGATCACAACGTGGCAACGAGCCTTCATCCAGGCCAGCCGGTGGACGTGGAATTCGGTTTCTGATATCAGTTGTTCGCGGTGATTTCATGTAGAAAGTCCATTGGGGAATCCTATGAGGAATAGGCGGAGAACGTTGCCTGCTAACAAGACCGCGAATGCAGTGACTGTGCCGGGGTATGACTTGGTTTTGTCGGGGATCATGGAACTGCTCGACGCTGCCCGCCGTGCCTCCGCCCGGACCGTCAATGCCATCGTGACGGCCACCTATTGGGAGATGGGGCATAGGATTGTGGAGTATGAACAAGGCGGACAGGAACGGGCCGAGTATGGTGAGCAGTTGCTCAAGCGGCTTTCAGCAGATCTTACGGCACGATTCGGTCGAGGTTTCTCGCGAACAAACCTCCAGAAGTATCGCCAGTTCTACCTGGCTTGGACTGTTCTTGAGATCTGCCCGACGCCGTCGGGCAAATCTCAGGATGAAAAATGCCCGACAGTGTCGGGCAAATCTGGTTCGGAGATTTGGCCGACAGCGTCGGCGGAATCCGGCAGTATGATTCTATCAACACCGTCGAGAAGATCTCAGCCGCTGCACATCCCTCAGTCACCTGCGATTTCTCATTTGCGCTCCATCGCGGCCCGATTTCCCCTGCCGTGGTCCCACTACGTTCGCCTGCTCTCCGTGGCGAACCCGCTGGCCCGAGAGTTTTATGAGACCGAGGCGTTGCGAGGCGGCTGGACCGTGCGTCAACTCGATCGCCAGATTGGCAGCCAGTTCTACGAACGAACTGCCCTGTCAAGAGACAAGGTGGCCATGCTCCGCAAAGGCGGGAAACCTCGCGCCGAAGACGCTGTTTCCGCCGAGGAAGAAATCCGCGACCCCTTTGTGCTTGAGTTCCTCGGTCTCAAAGATGAATATTCAGAGACTGATCTGGAAGACGCGCTCATCCAGCATCTGGAGTCCTTTCTTCTCGAACTGGGCAACGACTTCGCCTTTGTAGGCCGTCAGAAGCGATTGCGGATTGACCACGAGTGGTTCCGCATCGACTTGCTGTTCTTTCACAGACGCCTGCGCAGCTTGGTCGTGATCGACCTCAAGACCGGCCCGCTGTCGCACGCGGACATCGGGCAGATGCATCTGTATCTGAACTACGCTCGCACCCACTGGGTGCAGCGTGACGAAAACCCACCCGTCGGACTGATCCTGTGTACCGAGCGAGGCGAATCCCTTGCCCGTTACGCTCTGGAAGGGCTGCCCAACAAGATGTTGATTCGAGAATACCAAACTGCGCTCCCAAGTGAGAAATTACTAGCCGCGGAAATCCAGAAGGCAAGGAGACAGCTGGAGTCTCGCGCCACTGGACATCAACCGTGACACGCATGGCTTATGGCTCATGATCTTGCCATCGATGTGCGGGGAATGACGAAGCGCTTCGGCTCGCTCACGGCCGTCGATCACGTCGATCTCCAGGTGCATGAGGGCGAGATTTGCGGCTTCCTGGGTCCCAACGGCAGCGGCAAGACGACGTTCATCCGCATGCTCTGCGGCCTGCTCGATGCGGACGACGGCAGCGGCGCGTGTCTGGGTCACGACGTCATCCGTGAACGCGAGGACATCAAGCGACAGGTCGGTTACATGACCCAGCGGTTCAGCTTCTGGGAAGACTTGAGCATCCGGGAGAACCTCGATTTCGTCGCGAGAATGTACTTCGTGAAGAATCGTCGGGAGGCAGTGCGGGAGAGTCTGGAGCGGCTCGGTCTGGCCGGGCGAAAGGATCAGCTTGCCGGCCAGCTTTCCGGCGGCTGGAAGCAGCGGCTCGCCCTGGCCGCCTGCATGATCCACCGCCCGAAGCTGCTGCTGCTCGATGAGCCCACGGCGGGCGTGGACCCGAGGGCCCGCCGCGAGTTCTGGGAGGAAATTCATCAGCTCGCAGGGCAGGGCCTGACGTTCCTGATCGCCACGCACTACATGGATGAAGCCGAGAGATGCCATCGGCTTGCATTCATTCTCAACGGCAGACTCCTCACTCACGGCAAGGTCGATGAGGTGATCGAGCAGGGGCATCTGACGACCTGGTCGGTCAGTGGGCCGGATCTGAGCGGCTTGGCCGCGCAACTCCGAGATCGAGCCGGCGTGGAGCAGGCGGTCGCGTTCGGCGGGGCGCTGCACGTCAGCGGCGACGATCCGTCCGCACTCGAACGGGCCATCGCACCCTTTCGCACGGGTCCTTACGAATGGCGGAGGATCGAGTCCGGCCTCGAAGACGTGTTCATCCACTTCATGGACGCCTCGAAAGGCAGGGTGTCACCATGAAGCGGCGGGAATTCTCCCTGCGGCGATTCTGGACGATGGTCATCAAGGAGTTCATCCAGATGCGCCGCGACCGCGTGACTTTCGGCATGATGATCGGCATTCCGCTGCTTCAGCTCGTCCTCTTCGGCTACATCATCAACTCGGACCCGAAACACCTGCCGACCGCCGTGCTCCTGCGAGATCACGGTCCACAGGGCCGCACGCTGCTGCACGCGATTCGTAACAGCGGGTACTTCGACTTCGTCCGCGAGGCCCGGACCGAAGCCGAGGCCCATGACCTGCTCGCTCGCGGTGACGTCCAGTTCGTCGTCAATATCCCGGAGGATTTCACTCGCGGCCTCCTGCGAGGAGACCAGCCCGCCGTTCTCGTGGAGGCGGATGCGACCGACCCCGCAGCCACGGGCAACGCCCTCAGCGCTCTCCGCGCCCTGATGACCACGGCGTTGCAGAACGACCTCCAAGGCCCGCTCGCCTTTCTGGCACAAACCGAGCCGGCGATCGATCTGCGCGTCCACGCGATGTACAATCCCGAAGCCATCACGCAGTACAACATTGTGCCCGGCCTGATGGGCGTCGTCCTGACGATGACAATGGTGATGATTACCGCCCTGGCGATCACGCGCGAACGGGAGCGAGGCACGATGGAGAACCTGCTGGCGATGCCCGCCCATCCGACCGAGGTGCTGGTCGGCAAGATCGTCCCCTATGTCCTCGTCGGGTACGTCCAGGTAGGCCTCATCCTGATGGTCGCCCGCATCCTCTTCCACGTTCCGATGGTGGGCAGCCTCCCGTTGCTGTTGACTGTTTCCCTGGTGTTCATCACGGCGAACCTGGCCATGGGGATCACCTTCTCTACGGTGGCCGCCAACCAGCTCCAGGCCGTGCAGATGGCGTTCTTCTTCTTCCTGCCTTCCATGCTCCTGTCCGGGTTCATGTTCCCCTTCCGGGGCATGCCCGGCTGGGCCCAGGTGCTCGGAGAGGTTCTGCCGCTCACCCATTTTCTGCGAATCGTCCGCGGCATCCTGCTCAAGGGCAACGGCTTCGCAGAAGTCGTCCGCCAGCTCTGGCAGATTGCGCTGTTCGCCGCAATCGCGCTGGCCATCGGGGTCAAGCGCTATCGCCGGACGCTGGATTAGCCCATCATGCCCATATCACACGCAGGGTGCGGGACGTCGGTGGTGGAAGGTCACGTCTGTTCATTCCGCCTGCTGTCTATTATGATGTGGTCCGATGGTCGTGACTCAATCAGGTCGTGTGATGTTGCGGAGCAGAATATGGGAGACGACAGGCGTCTGTACTTTCTCGACAACCTGAGGATCGGCCTCACCATCCTGGTGATCGCTCACCACGTGGGCCAGGCCTACGGACCAACCGGGGGCTCGTGGCCGATCCAGGAGGCGACACGGGCGGCGGTCTTGGGACCGTTCTTTACGGTGAACCGCTCCTTCTTCATGAGCCTGTTCTTTCTCATCTCCGGGTACTTCATGGTAGCCTCGTACGATCACCATGGGCCGGGGCCCTTTCTCAAGAGTCGCCTTCTTCGGCTCGGTGTGCCGCTGCTGGCCTTCTTCTTCTTGATTATCCCGCTCCAGCAGTACCTGTGCCATCTCTACACCGGTGACCTGGGAGACATTGGTTTCGGTAAGTACTATACCACTCGCTACTTCGCGCCGGTGAACGCCGAAGTGAATTTCGCACATCTGTGGTATGTCGAGCATCTGTTGATCTTCAGCCTGTGCTACGCCGTAATACGGACTGTGCGGAAGCGGCGTCGGGAGGTCCAGGTTTCCACGAACCCGCCGGGGCATGCGGCCATCGTGCTGTTTGCTCTGGCACTGGCCGTCACCTCGGCCGTGGTGCGACGATGGTATCCCATCGACAGATGGGTCGGGTTCCTGGGTTTCATCCAGGTGGCCTTTGCCGATGTCCCTCGCGATCTGAGTTGCTTCGTCATCGGTGCCGTCGCCTACCGCCGGCAGTGGCTCCTCCAGACCTCGAACAAGACGGGAGCGATCTGGCTGTCCATTGGCGTGACGCTCGCTGTGTCATGGTACGTCTTTGCCCTCGGCCGGCTGTGGGATGTTTTCCACGTCACGCGCGAGACCGTGAGGGTCATCTACCCGGTCTGGGAGTCGCTGCTATGCTGCGGGATGTGCATCGGGCTGCTCGTCCTGTTTCGCGAGAGGCTGAACTTCCAGGGGCGCTGGGGCAGACGGATGGCCGAGAACCAATACGCCGCGTATTTGTTCCACGTGCCCGTGGTGGTCCTGATCCAGGTTGCCGTGGTGAACGTGGCTGTATCGCCGTTCACGAAGTTCGTTCTCGTGACGGCCGTGGGTGTTCCGCTGACGTTCCTGCTCAGCGCCGCAATTCGAACCCCTGCACCTGCGCGGAAGATCCTATAGCTTCCATGCCCTGGCGAAAGCCTTGAAACTGCGGTCGTAGGTCTTCTCAACTTCGTCCGGAAAGCAGCAGGCGGGCAGTTGTTTGGACGACAGGTGATAGCTCAAGCACTCGCAGCAAATGCCCTTGTTGCTGCAACCGGGATACGAGCAGTTGCAGTTCTTCATGTTCCTGGCTTTCTGGCATTCCATAGGTTCCTCATCTCCACTTGTGCTTCGTCTTCTCGAAGGGATTACTCATGATCTTGTAGACGGCCGTCCCGCATTCGAGGCACCGCCACTGGCGGGTCCGCCGGGCGTCGCGAATCCAGAAGATCGCCCACAAGCCGGTCAGCAGCGTCAGGATCAGGTGCGGGAGGTGGTTGATCCCCTGCCGGCCGGCCGGCGCCTGCCGCAGGCATTTGCCGCAGTAGCCGCTGGCCTCTTCGAATCGACTGAATCGCAGCATTGCGGGTATCCGCATCGTTTCCTGAATCACCAACGCAGTCCAACAAGGCACTTTAGTGTACCAAAGCTGCCCGACGAATGCAAATTGCGTCTGCGTTGAGGGTGCATGACCGTTGTTGCGTGGTTCGGAGTTCCGCCTTCAGGCGGTTCAGAACCGCGTAAACGCGGAACTCCAAACGGCCGAAACCAGCCACGCCCCGTCGGACGACCCCCGTGGACGCCGACCACTACACTGGAAGAGTCCATCCTGCGAACGGACGAATCGCCCTGGTCCTGGAGCCGTGCAAGAACGGACATGCACCCTTGCGTTGAATCGGGTCATCGACAGACCTCAGCCCCGTCCCAATCCAAGGCACGCGAGAATCGTGTGCAACTACGTTTCGTGGAGCAAGGGCTTCCCCTCTGTCACGCCGAACGAAGTGAAGCATCTGGGTTACGAATGCAACCAACACCTGTGAACACACCCAGCTTGGATCCTTCGCTGCCGCTCAGGATGACAAAACAAACCTCGCGGATGCCATGAAATGGAGCCATACATCGAAAACCAGGTAAATCGGACTTGTCTTGACTTGGCCATCATGCTGGGATAGAGCTTACCTCATGATGAGCTTGCCGTGGACCCTGGCGCCAGGGATCGCACGAGCGAAATGGATTTCTGCCGGAGAGAAGATATGGCTGGTCATCTGTTGAACAGGCAGGGCAAATCGTGTGTGCTGGTGGTTTGCATGGGGGCCATTCTGGCCGGCTGCCAGTCCTCGCAGGTCGCGCCGCGAGCGGAGAGCATCCGGATCTCGAACGATATCTTCGTGCAGCCTATCGCCGAGGGGGTCTGGGTGCATACCACCTACTACAACCTGCCCGAGTATGGGCGCTGCCCTGCGAACGGCCTCGTTGTCGTCGATGGTCAAGAAGCTCTCTTGATCGACTTGCCCTGGACGGACGAGCAGACGGCCGCACTGTTCGATTGGATCGCACGGAGCCAGGGCGCTGCCGTGAAGACCGTCGTGCCCACACATTTCCACCAGGACTGCATGGGCGGCCTGGCGGAGGCGCACCGGCGGAAAGCCACCTCTTATGCATTGGACAAAACCATCGAGATCGCGCGACAGCAGCACCTGCCGGTCCCGCAGATTCCATATCATTACCGGACGATGGTCCGTGGCGGCGGAACGGTCGCTCTCGCGACATACTATGGGGCCGGGCACACGACCGACAACGTGGTGGCCTGGCTGCCCAAGCAGGGGATTTTGTTCGGTGGCTGCCTCATCAAATCTCTCGATGCGCAATCGCTCGGCAATACGAAAGATGGCGACCTGGCAGCCTACCCGACCACGCTCCGCAAGGTGCAGGTTGCCTACCGGCACGCGAAGATCGTCGTGCCGGGCCATGGTGACTGGGGCAGTCCCGAATTGATTGAACACACGTTGAAGCTGTGTTTCCCAAAGGACTCCAATCCCTGAGAGCAGCCATGCGCGATATTGAGTACCGGACGACCGTGGAAGACGAGCACTGGCGAAACGAGGAACTCCAGTGGGCCAGGATTCTGGCCGAGGGCAATGCGGCCAAAGGCATGGTCCTGCTGTACCTGCAGAAGGCGTGCACGGCCTTCCACGAATTCGAGCCCGCCTTCCGGGCCGGGGCGCTCGATCCCGGCCGGCTCGATTTCTTCCGCCGGCGGCTGACGAATCGGCTCGGACATCTGCTGACCACGATGAAGAACAACCGCCTCGATACACTCCCTGGCGCCTCCAAGGTAGACGAGATCTTGCGAGCCATCGAGTTGACGAAGAGCCTGGGAGACCTCGCCGCGATGACCGAGCGACTCCACGCCGCCGGCCACGTACTGCTCGACGCCCTCGAACGTGCCTGAACGCGCAGCGTCTCCCTGGCAGGATGTCCGCTCTCTCGTCATCCTGAGCGCAGCGAAGGATCTGGCCGACGAATGGGAGGTGGCGAATCCGATAGAGATCGCTCATCCGCAAGGCCGGATGCTTCACTTTGTTCAGCATGACAAGAAAGAGATCGCCCGATTCGTCAAATCCCTGTTGACCTGCCTTCCCAAACTCCGATAATTGCGCCCTCTCGTCCCGTGCACGCGGCCGGTGGAGCAATGGCGCCGATTCGGATAGCTATAGATGACTGATACAACCTCTAAGCCTTTCACTCTGTTCTTCGACTTGGACGGCACGTTGAGCGACCCGAGCGACGGAATCACTCGGTGCATTCAGTACGCATTGCGACGGATCGGCCGGCCATACCCGCCGAAGGCCGAGCTGGTGCAATTCATCGGGCCGCCGCTGCGGTGGACCTTCCCCCGGCTGCTCGGGAACGAGGACAAAGACCTGATTGACAGGGCCGTTGGCTTCTACCGCGAACGCTACGGCGACGTCGGGCTCTTCGAGAACCAGGTCTATCCGGGCATCTGTGAGTTGTTGGAGCAGTTGCAGAGCGAAGGTTACCCGCTCTATGTGGTCACGTCCAAACCGACGGTCTACTCGGGCCGGATCGTCGAGCGATTCGGATTCGACCGCTTCTTCCTGAAGGTCTTCGGCCCACAGCTCGACGGCCGCTTCGACGAAAAGAGCGAGCTGATCGAGCATATCTTGCGGGAGCTCTCGCTCGATCCGGCCCGCACGATCATGATCGGCGACCGGGCCCGTGACATCGAGTCCGGCCAAGCCCACAACACCCGCACGATCGGCGTGACCTACGGCTTCGGCAGCGAAGCGGAAATTGCCGCCGCCGGACCCGACGAAATCTGCCACAATCCCGCTGAGATCCATCAGGCCGTTCGCAGATGCAGGACAGGGGGCAAGCATGGCTGATGTCCTCTTGATCCGAAGTTCGGTCCCGCGAGAGCGGTTTCTATCCCAGGCCAGCCGGCCTTCCTTCTGGAATTGGGTTCGTTTTGCACAATTGTCCCTCGGCCGGCGGGTTCGTAGTGACGCCGCAAGGCGTCTTCGTAGCACGGGCATCTTGCCCGT
>DCUI01000111.1 GCA_002327785.1 Phycisphaerales bacterium UBA2218 | reverse complement strand
GCTTGACCCGAGCCCCCGGGAGACGAACCTTGTAGTCGGTCAGGACCTCGCCTTGAAAGTTGCCGTGAAGCTTACGACCGAAGAAGGTCAAGACATCTTCGGCGCCGAAGGCGCGTGCGGCGTATTGTAGCGGGCCGGCTGCCGGGCGTCAATCCGATGTGCCAGCCTCACGTGTCCGGTATTCCTCCACCCAAACTCGCCTCTCCGTCCTGGGCGGGCACACCTCCGCATTTCTGTGATTGACGCAGTAGCCGGCCATCTGCTATACTGCAATCCAGCAATTCTCTGTCGAAGCACGATCCTATGTGCCGATGGGCAGGCGGCCGCTCTCCTGCCGAGCATTGGGGGGATGGAGAAACAGATATGTTGGAGGCGAGTGGTTCCCACATTGTGCGGGCAGTCTCTATTCTGATCGCGGCCTGCCTCGTTGTCTTTCCTGCTCAAGCCAAATACAGCGGCGGGACGGGCGAGCCGAACGATCCCTACCAGATCGCCACGGCCGCCGATCTGATCGCCCTCGGCGAGACCCCCGGCGACTACGACAAGCACTTCCTCCTGACCGCCGACATCGACCTCGACCCCAACCTCCCCGGCCGCAAGGTCTTCGGCAAGGCCGTCATTGCACCGGATACTGAGGACGCGGAATGGTGGTTTCAAGGGACTGCTTTCACCGGCGTCTTTGATGGCGACGGTCACAGGATTTCACATCTGACGATCATGGGCGAGAATTGGTTGGGCTTGTTTGGCCAATTGGCAGGGTGGCCGGTTCGTGGCCAGCTCCGGAACCTGTCAGTCATCGACGTTAGCATAACCGGCTCAGGCAACCATGTCGGCGGCCTTGTGGGGAGCAACGAGGGCAGCATGACCGACTGCCACAGCGCCGGCACGGTCATGGGCGGGGGTGGCTCGTACGATGTGGGCGGCTTGGTAGGGGGAAACAGGGGTGGCTTGATCCGCTGCGACAGTACTTGTGTGGTCAGCGGCGGGTCAGGCGTAGGTGGGCTGGTGGGCGGCACCTGTGGGGACGTGAATGACTGCTCCAGCGCTGGTCAGGTCAACGGTGACAGGAGTGTCGGTGGGTTGGCCGGAGGCAATGGATGCCTGCTAGGTTCTTGCGGGAAGGGCCTGGTCCGCTGTCGCAGCACCGCCACGGTCAGCGGCGAAGAGTGCGTCGGTGGGCTCGTGGGGTATAATGGAGGGCAGATATCGCAGTGTTTCAGCAGCGGTGCGGTCAACGGCAGGTCGGAGGTCGGCGGGCTGGTGGGAGGGAATGGCGAAAACTATGATGGGCAGCAATCAGAATCCAGCAGTGGTGGTCCTATCGTCGACAGCTATTCGACCGGCTCTGTCAGCGGACAAGATCAGGTCGGGGGGCTGCTGGGGGCTAATACGGACGGCCGCTTGACGCGCTGCTACAGTAGTGGTGGCGTCGCCGGCTCTGGACGCGTTGGTGGACTCGTAGGCTGCAACTATGATGACGAGAACGGATGGGTAAATGGCAGCTTCTGGGACATCCAGACCGCGGGCCTGAAAACGAGTTCGGGCGGAATAGGCAAGACTACAGCAGAGATGCAGACAGCCACTACATTTCTGAAAGCCGGCTGGGATTTCGCGGGCGAAGAGGAGAACGACACCAACGATGTGTGGTGGATTGACGAAGGCAGCGACTATCCGAGGCTGATCTGCGAATTGCCCGAGGGCGCCAGTCCCCGGCCTCTCTCGGCAGTCTTCCCACCATACCCTCGCAACGGCACTACGAATCTCATCACGTCCGTTGTCTTGAGTTGGCACGGCAGTGACGAAGCCACAGGATATGACGTGTACCTCGGCATAGGAAGAAGCGCGGTCATGGATGCCACGCCTGAAAGTCTTGGCATCTACTGCGGGCGGCAGTCGGCGGACAGCAATACATATGATCCCGGTGCCTTGGAGGCCGCTCAGACCTACTACTGGCGAATCGATGAGGTCAATGAAGCCGACCCCAGCAGTCCGTGGAGAGGCGCTGTTTGGAGCTTCACGACGGCAGAGTATATAACGTTGAGTGTCATGGATGACTTCGAGGGCTACAACGATGAGGAAGACCGCATCTATGACACCTGGATCGACGGGGTATCCTATGGTGACACGAACAATCCGGCTGGCGATGCGAACCATCCCCCCTACTATGCAGGCAATGGGACCGGTTCACTCGTTGGGAACTGGCTCCCACCCTTTGCCGAGCAGCAGATCGTGCATGGTGGTTGCCAGTCCATGCCGATGGACTACAATAATCTGAGCGAGCCGTGGTATTCGGAGGCCGAGCGGACGTGGGAGCCGGCGCAGGATTGGACGGTTGACGGGGTGGATGCCCTGACGCTGTACTTCCGTGGCAATCCAGTGAGGTACGCGGAGAGTGACGGCGTGATCACCATGACCGGTTCCGGGCGCGGTCTCAACTATTTCTGGTCGTCCTATGAGGACGATGTCCGCTTTGCGTACAGGCTACTTGATGGCGACGGGTCCATCGTGGCCAAGGTCGCGTTCATCGGCGAGGTGAGCAGTTGGGCAGCGCAAGCCGGCGTGATGATCCGCGAGAATCTCGATCCCCATTCCAAGTGCGCCTATATAGTCTGCTCACCAACGCCGCGTATCTCCTTCGGCTCACGACCGGACCCTGTGTTTGGCCCTGACGTCATTGTAGGCACACAGGCCCCCCAATGGGTGAAGCTGACCCGCGAAGGGGATGTCTTCACCGCCCAGTGCTCTATCGACGGCGAGACATGGACCGACTTCAAGGACCCGAGAGGCCCGGCCAACTCGACAAAGATCGCGATGCCTGGCAGCGTCTACATCGGCTTGTGCGTGGCAAGCGGTGGCTGGGAATTGACTGATTTGATCACAACCGCCGTGTTCTCTGACATCACAACCACCGGCGATGTTACTGGTGAGTGGCAAGTCGCTTCTATCGGCGATGATGCGCAAGCGGGTAACACTCCGGAAGACCTTTACGTCAGAATTGAGGATAGCAACGGAGCGCACGCCACAGTGGTGCACCCGGATGCGGAGGCGGTCCTGGCGACGGAGTGGCAGAAGTGGCACATCGCTCTGGCGGATGTGCGAGCGGCGGGTGTGGACGTGGCGACGGTCCAAAAGATGGTGATCGGCGTCGGCGACCGCGAGAACCCCCAGCCCGGCGGTACAGGCAGGATCTACATCGACGATATTCGCCTGACCAAGCGGATGCCATAATCTGGAACCGCAGATGAACGGGGATGAACGCTGACAGAGAAGATGGGGCTCACACGGAGCCACGAAGGGGAACGGTGTGCACAGCACACCCTACCTTCTGCCCTTTCTCTTGCCCTTGCGGGGTTTTCGTTCGGTGCGGGCCTTCTTCTCTCGTTTCTTCGGCTTGGGCACTTCCCGGCGCTGGCCGAGCGGCTCGACCGGGGCGACGTTCAACTGCCTGGCGGGGACGTTGACCGCGATGATGTGAACCCGGATCGGCTGGCCCAGGTGGATCATCTCGCCCGACCGTTTGCCCATCACGCACTGCGTGACCTTGTCGAACTGCCATTCATCCGGGCCGAGGTCCTCCAGTTTGATGAGGCCCTCGATCCCGTACTTCTGCGACTGGACGAAGACGCCGAAGCCGGTCAGGCCGGTGACGACGCAGCTCATTTCGTCGCCGATGTGCTTGCTGAGCATTTGGAGGATCAGGACATTGGTCAGCTCGCGTTCCGCATCGTCGGCCCGTTCCTCGGTGAAGGTGATGTGCTGGCCGACCGCGTTCAGATCCTCGCCCGCAGCTTCGTGCTTGGCAGCTTCGATCCGGCCTTCGAGATAGTACTGCAAAACGCGATGGACGAGCAGGTCCGCATACCGGCGGATCGGGCTGGTGAAGTGACAATAGTGCGTTGAGGCCAGCGCGTAGTGCCCGATGCTCGTCGGCGCGTACACCGCCCGCTCCAGGCTCCGCAGCACGACGAGGTTCACCGCCAGCGCCCGCTCGGAGTCCTTGACGTGCTCCAGGATGTCCTGGATCGCCTTGCGGTCCGGGCTCTTCGGCGACGGGACGCCCATGGCCCGCAGCAGTCGCGCCATGTTCTTCATGCTGAGAATGTCCGGCTCGGGGTGAATCCGGCGCATGAAGGGGGCGTTCTGTCGGTCCAGCAGCGACGCGACCGCGTCGTTGGCTTCGACCATGAACATCTCGATGATCGTGTGCGGATAGCTGTTCTCCTTGGGCTCGGCATCGACCACGCGCCCGGCGTCGTCGAAGATCAACTCCGGCTCGGGCAAGTCCAGGTGGATCATGCCGTGCTCGGTCCGGCGGGCCTCGATCCGCCGGCTCAGGGCATCCATGTTCCGAAGCAGCTCGATGACCTCGCGCTTGGCGCCTTTCGTGTGCCCTTTCAGGATGCCGTCAGCCTCTAAGTACGTCAGCCGGGCGGTCGAGCGGATGACGGTGTTGGCGTACCGACGGGACAGGATGTTGCCCTTCTCGTCGTACGTGATGTAGGCGCTCTTGGTGAAACGTTTCTGGTCGGGCTGGAGACTGCAAATCCCGTTGCTCAGGACCTCAGGCAGCATGGGGATGGTCTTGCCGGGCAGGTAGATGCTGTTGCCGCGCTCGCGGGCTTCCTCATCCAGAGGCGAGCCCTTTGGGATGAAGTGACTCACGTCGGCGATGTGAACCCCGAGAACCCAGTAGCCCTGCGAGTTCATTTCAAGGCTGATCGCGTCGTCGAAGTCCTTCGCATCCGGCGGGTCAATCGTGACGACCACCTCGTCGGTGATGTCCTCTCGCTCACCCGCCTTCTCGGGATCGAAGCTCGTCGCAGCCGACCTCGCCTGTTCCAGGCAGTCGGTTTCGACCTGGCTCGGCAGGTGGAACTGGTGCAGGATCGACGCGATTTCCGCATCGTACTGCCCGGCGCGGCCGAGCACCTCGACGATCACGCCGCGAGCCAGATAC
>DCUI01000301.1 GCA_002327785.1 Phycisphaerales bacterium UBA2218 | reverse complement strand
GCTGCTATTGGGCCTACGGCACCGGTTACGCCGGAGACCTGCTGTCACACGAGATGGACTTCGCCCAGTATCTGCTCGGCCACGGCATTCCTGACACCTGCACTTGCACGGGCATGATCTCGCAGCTCAAGGACGATCGTGAGGTACCGGACACGTGGTCTGCGATCTACGAGTTCGAGAAACTCGGCCGGACCGTGACGTTTACGGGCAGCATGAACACCAGCCGACCGAAGCAGCCGGTGGAAATCTACGGGCGCGATGCCACGCTTCGTTTCGACGACATTGCACACGAAGTGACTCGTTTCCAAATACTCCCCGAAGAGCACAGCACCCGGACGAATCTGCCCAAGGGCTACGAAGGGAAGAAGACACCCAAGCAGCCCAACCACATGGAGGACTGGGTGAACTGCATCCAGAGCCGCGGCACCCCCAAATGCTCGACGGACGAGGCCTTCATNNCGCGCGGGAAGAAATCGTCTGAGGGGAAGAACGCCATGAGAGATCAAGGACAGAGTATGCAGTGCATGATGATCGCAGTAGTTGTCGGCCTGATGTTAGGCCACGGGGGCCAACCCCTGGGATGCCAACCAGGACGCCGGTGGTTATCCCTGCTTGGATCAGGTAGGCTGCGGCCGGTGTGACTTGTTGTCCGGCGATTCCCCGATGCGCGTGGCTTGGCCGCACCTTATTCTCACCCGCGGCAGAGTACGATGAACGAGACCCGCNNCCCGCCGCTCCTAATGCCGGGTCCCTCACTTGTCTTCTGCCACCCCGACGTAAGGAGCAATCCCGCCTTGGCCCCGCTCGACGGTCCTGGTGACGCCGGCGCGAGTTTCACGGATCAACGTGGTAAACGGATCGCCCGTGTAGCAGACTTCGTTGAAGAAGACAAACGCCGAGGCATCTTCCGTGACGAACATGGGGGCCAGCTTCCCGGCCGTCGTAGTGTAACTGAAGGTGCCAAACAACTCCGTCCGGCCGCCGCCCTTGGTATGAATGAGCGTGCCGCCGCGTTCAGTCTTGTAGCCCAGAATCCAAATCGTCGCACCGTCGTTCAGTAAATGCGTGCCCTGATTCTCGGTATTGAGCTGGCGGGCCCAGAGGCGCTGGCCGGGCAGTGGTTCCACGCATCCGCAGAAATCCTCCAGGAAGACATCGCATTTCTTCCGGAACGTCAGGTGCGTGCCCGCGCTGCGAAACACAACCGTGCGATCGGTATCGACCACGACACCACCGTTGATATTGGCAAAGTGCTCGAAGATCACTACCGGCGCGGCGCCGTTGGCGATAATGAAGTCCGGGCGGGAGGCCCGGAAGTAATCCGGCTCATTGCCGCAACCGATCACGCGCCGGACCTTGCCCCGGATCGTCACGGGCGATTTGAGCATGATCTTGCGGTGATTGGCGACGAAGACGGTCGTGGCGCCCGAGTCCACGGCCTTCTGAAGGGCAGGCGAGGCATCCGCGCTCTCGTCAGGCACTTCGACCACAGCCCACGCGTCAGCATCATCCCATGGGACTTCCGGCGTCTCCTCAATCGGCAAGTTCAGCGATTGGACGGGTCCACCGAAGGGGCTGGTCGGTTTGCCGGTCATGAATTCCGCGACCACCGGGCCCGGGTCGCCTGCGGTGCCCTCACCAGCGATAGCGGTCTGATAGTCGCGGGCGGTCACGTTGCGGGCGAAGAAGCGGGTTTTGCCTACTTGGATAGCAGGTATTGAACGCGAGGCTCCCGTGCCAATGAGGGTGGCATCCAGCAGACACGTGAAGCTGTTCGCGTTGAGGGCCGTCACGGCATTCTCACTGTAGAGACCTCGGATCGCAATGCTCTGACCGTCGTTGGCGAAGCCGCACTTCGATTGACCCAGCAGACTGATCCGCTCGAACGTCTGGCTATCGACGGAGTGGGCCGCCCGAATCCCGATGGCGAAGCCCCGCACAATGACGTTGCGAACGAGCAGCGGCCCGTTCATGTCGTTGCCCAGATCAAGGCCGATCGCGCCGGCTCCGTCCTGGGAGACGATCTGCACATCGCGGATGGCCCCGCTATTGGTGGAATAGAAGTCCAGGCCGATTGCGCCCGGATTGCCTTTGCCCACGTCAAACGTTATGTTCTGGATGTAGTTGTGGAACCAGTCGGCTGAGCCAAATCCACCGCCCCAGAGGATAGGCTGGGGCCGGTCGGCATCGGTGAATACTCCATCCTTGAGCCGGATGATCGTCCCGGCTTCGCTCTGCCCCTGGAGCCAGTTAAAACCCCAGGCGTCGCCTCCCCGCGAGTCTTTCTTGGTGTATCTGAGGGTCCTCGATACCAGGTAGGTGCCATCGGGGAAGTAGAGGATCTTGTGGGCGCCCATCGTGTCCGTGAGCGCCTTCTGGATGGCGTCGGAGTCATCGGTTCGGCCATCACCCTTGGCGTTGTAGGGCGGTTTCGTAATGTCGATGACGGTGGCGCAGGCCGGAAACGTCACGTGGTTCTGCGAGATCGCAGCGCCAATGGCGGTTGTCGCAGGAACCTGCTGCGAGGTGGCGGGCGAGGCAGAGAGAGCCGCCACAACCACGCAGATCACGATTCGCCCGTGGGAGAGTACCGCGGTCGTTCTGCGGACTTGGTTCATGGTCGATCTTCTCCTATTGATTTTCCTTGAGCATCGGCCGGTCCATCATTGTCTGGACTGCACGTAGAACGGCACGTTGGCATAACCGACGTGCCCCTTTCCGTCGCGGACCTGCACGAACAGGCGGTACGCTCCTTCGGTTGGCGGTGCGGTGAAGCGAGTCCCAGGGCTGTTCTCAGACTGGATGAGTCCCGGAATCGGGACCGTCGGTTTCTCCCCGCTGCCTGCATAGGAATCCTTGGGGATCACCACTTCAGGTCGAATATCCCACTGAAACGTCAGTGGATCGTAATCGGCGTCATAACAGGTGGCCCTGGCCTCGTAGGATTGTCCGGCCTGGAGGTAGACTTTGGCCCTGTCGGAGAATCCGGCGACATCGAGCGATAGAACAGCCGGGACACGATTAACCGGCCAGGCCCCGCTCCAGAGATAGGTCATGGCATCGACCGACTCTGTGGCCAGACCATCCTGGAACATACCATACCAAGTATGGGTAGTCTCCTGTTTCTGACCCCACAGGAACACGTAAGAGCCCAGGCAGTGGCCCTTGTCGGCCTGGATCACTTTCGTGTACCGCTCGTAGACGGCACGAGTTTTCTCGGCACTCGTCTCCTCGATCGGAACCCGCCATTCGGTCTTCGGGACCTGCCAGTGCCCCGTAGGACCCCACTCCGCCACCACATAGGGTTTGGGCCAGTATTTCCGCGTCAATTCGGTCACCGCAGCCAGATCGCCATAGGCGTTGATCCCCAGCAGGTCCATATCCGGGCACTGCTTCGCCATCTCCTGGATCTTCTGTTCATACTGGCTCGTGCCGATCACGGTCAGAACCGGATGGCGCGGATCGAGGGCATGAATCTTCACCGCCAGTTCGTTGAGCCGCGTCCACAGCCGGGGACTATAGGGCGCTCCCGGCGGGATCCAATCGAGCTCATTGCCAACCGCCCAGAACATCACGGCCGGGTGGTCCTTGAGATCGTGAACAACCTGAAGCACCCGCTGCTCCTGCTCCCCGACCATCTTCTCATCATCCCAGTTCATCTTGTTTCGCTCGCTCCGAACCGGGAGATTGACCATTGCCACGAGACCGGCTTGGTGGACACGATCGAGACTCGCTTTATTCGCTCCCGTCCGCACCGAGTTGGCCCCGCACCGCCGGAGCAGATCGTAGGACTCCCATCCCACTGCCCCCTTGACGTAGAACGGCTGTCCGCCCTGGAGCAATTGCCAGCCGTCTCCTTGCAGCACAATCTCGTATTCGCCCTTTGCGACCTCCTCCGAAAGAGCTGGCAGCAGAATGACAATCCACCCTGAGAGAACCATCAGCACAGTACACAGTCTCTTGTTCATACTTCAGACCTTCTCCAGGTAGCCTACTGCCCACCGAGGTCCCGGACACAATGCCATGACCCCTATGGACTTTGTCGGGGGCCATTTAACTCGATTCGCCCCCAATCGGCAACGTTGCAGGAAGTAACGGGCCGCATTATAAAAGCCCTTTTCAGGAGATCTGTGATGACACCACGACTTTGTGCCTGCGTCTTGATGGCCGCCGCTTCCTTGGGAGCCTCCCGCGCTGCCGCCATGGAACTCGGTACCAACTTCTGGAACATCGGTTGGCACAAGCCGAACGACTGCTTCGCCGACTGGCAGAAGGTCCATGGCGACAATCCCTGGAGCCCGCAGTTCCTCCAGGACATCGCCCTCTACAAGTCGTTCCGTTTCATGGACTGGGACAACACCAACAACTCCACCCGGGCACGCTGGAATGAGCGGAACCGCAAGGAAAACCCCCGGCAGAATCCCGTGGCCTACGAGTGGATGATTGACCTGTGCAACCGGATGAATGTGGACATGTGGGTGACCATTCCGCACCTGACGATCAATCACACGATGGCCGATGAGCCCAGCGACTACGGGCTGCGTCTGTGCCTGCTCGTCAGGACAGGTGTCGACATGGGAGAGGTGGACCTCAAACCACTCTTGGCTCGCCTGGCGACGATGGCAGCCGAGGATCTGGTCCGGGCTGGCGGCATTCAGACCTGCTCGCCACTCGAGCCGGCTTTGAAGCTCTACGTCGAATACTCCAACGAGACGTGGAACGGGGGATTCAAGCAGTCCCACTACTGCTGTGATGAAGGCGAGGCATTGAAGCTGAATGAGAATCGCTGGACCGCGGGTTTTCGTTTCCACGCCTGGGCGGCCATTCGATTCTTTCGGGCCGCCGATTTGGTGTTCGGCATGGACTCACCACGCGTGGTCAAGGTCCTGGCGACCCAGAGCTCAAATGCCTGGATCGCCGGCCAGCACCAGGCGGTTATGAGCGACGTGAAGCTCAATCCCTGGAACACAAAGGCTAACGCCATCGCCACGGCACCCTACTTCGGTCACAACGTGTCGGGTGATGCGACCGATGCGGCCGAACAGTTGCGGGCCGCGATCCGCAAGTCGGCCGAGGAGTCCGCACGGCACCGCAAGATCGCTGATGACGCCGGACTGAAGCTTATGGCGTACGAGGGTGGCCAGCACGTCCTCCGCAAGGCGCAGGACGTCAACCGCAATCCGATCATGTTCGATCTCTACCAGGAGTATCTGCGCGAAATGTCGAAGTATTTCGAGCACTTTTCCCACTACTGCCACGTGGGCCGTTGGGGCGACGGCGGAGCGTGGGGAGCGATGGAATTCACGGGCCAGCCGCTCGCTGAGGCGCACAAGTACCGCGCGTTGGTAGAACTGACCAAGAATCAGACGGCGGATTCACGTACTCCTCAGGCAGAGGATCGCGGCCGGAACCTCCAGCGGACGATGACACTGCTGGCTGCAAGCACGCCGCAGAAGCGCAACACCGTCAAGATTCTCTTCTACGGCCAATCGATCACTGAGCAAGCGTGGACCAAGACGGTAGCCGCGGACCTTCGCCAACGCTTCCCCAACGCCGAACTCGTGACCGAGAATCGGGCGATCGGCGGCTTCGCTGCACAACTCCTGGTGAAGACCGCCGAAACCGACCTCTACCCGTTCTATCCGGACCTGGTGATCTTCCACGTTTACGGCTCGCATATCGAGTATGAGAACATCATCCGCCGCATCCGCGAGCGAACCACGGCGGAGATCCTGATGCAGACGGATCACATAGCGGCGGCCGATTCTCTGGACGAGGAGACCGATCCAGCCAAGCTCTCGCCCAAACAATGGAACCCGTGGATGAATTACGCGTTCCTGCCCGGGATCACCCAGAAGTACGGGACCGAACTGGTGGACCAACGGAACCTGTGGAAGCAATATCTGTGGGACGAGAAGCTTGCGCCCACTGCTCTGCTGCGTGATGGCGTACATCTGAACGAGCGGGGCTGTCAACTCATGGCCCGAATCGTCAGCGGGTATCTGCGCTACGATCCCAAACTGCCCGACACCGCCTGGAAGGACTTGGTGCGGACCTACGAAGTGGGTAAGGACCTCCGCTGGACCGAGGGCGAGCTCGTACTGGAGTTCGAGGGGAACCGGGTGGATGTCATTTGCAGGGACGGCAGGGCTTCGCCGGCAGTGGTGCGCATCGACGGCCATCGCCCTTCGGAATTGCCTGGCGTGTACAGCCTGACCCGGACCACGTCCTACCCGGGCAGCGGCTGGCCCTGTATTCTCCGCGTGGAGCACGAGCAGCCGTGGCAGATCGAGGATTGGACGTTGACCCTCACCGAAGTACCGGCCGATCTGAAGCAGATTCGCTTCAAGGTGAAAGGTTCCAAGACGGGCCCCGACGGCGAAGGCACGACGGGCGAACGTTTCATCTCGAAATCAGGCCGCGTGATCATCGAGCCGGATGACTGGAACTTCGAGTATGCCCAGAAGGTCTTTCGCCGGCCCATCCTGGCGGGCTTTCAGATCCGCTGGCAGGTCGTGCCGCACTTCATCGACGAGTTCGTCTCGCCCGGCGTGACGGACGCAACGGTGGAGACGACCGTGACGCTGGCCCAGGGCTTTCCGAGTGGCAAACATCGGATCGAGATCACGGGGGGCCCTGACACGCCGATTGCCGCGATCCGCGTGTACCGGCCGCCATCAGTTGCGAGATGACTCCACGACAGAGGTGTCACAGGACACACATGTCGTCAGGGCGAAATGCAGACTCATTTTCATGCTCCTCCTTCTGCCACGAACACCACCACGCGAGGCTCGCCGCCCGGGCCCGTCTTCGCCTGGGCGGGGTCCGTGTCCGGCAGCCGCCCTTCACCAAGCACCTTCCCTGTCCGCGGGTCGAACACGCGGTAGGGCCGGGGCACATCGCGCGAGATAATGGCCACGTCGCCGCCCTCGGGCAGATAGAGCACGAAGAGCCTGCCCGGCACAGCCAGTCCCCGCCGGCCATAGGTGTACGTCCAGTTGGGTTCCATGCCCGCCAAGGGCAGCCCATCGAAGATCTTTGCGGCGATGCCCGGGTAGCGCGAGCCTTCGAACTCCAGCGCCTCCCGCCAGCCCGCGCCGGGTGCGGTGCACCAATCCGCGTGATCGGGTTCGTTGGGATGCAGCCGCCACTGCCAGAGACTGCCGGCGCCGTAGACCAGGCCCATCGTGCCGCCGCCGGTGAGATTGCACCAGGCTTCATGGCCCTGCCACCAGCCCGCGCCGCGGCCGGTCTTGCCAATGTTCTCGTAGGTGGGCTCGCCGTTCGCCACGGCCTTGGCCGGCGTGTTGCGCCACATGTCAGCCACACGTTCGGGCACGTGCTCGCCGTTGTGGCCGGTCTGGCACCACTGGAAATCCAGCCAGGCTTTGTCTTGATGCGTGCGGAAGAGAGAATGCGGTGCGTAGTGGATCCCTCTGGGCTGACGGTAGGCGTCCCATTCCTCGATGGTTTGTCCCGCGAGGTCCAACTGTTCGACGATCGACGACGCGGTGGCCGGATTATCACCGCCGACTAACCAGATGGCCGGCCGAGCGCCGTAACGGGCCACGAGATACCGGCAGTAGCGTGCGTAGTCCTCCGCGTTGACTACAGGCCCGGCGGTGCTCCGTCCTTTCCAGCCATAGCCGTGAAACACCGGCTGATAGACCGGCGCGATGCCGTGGGCGACCAGCACGTCCACCAGCTTGTCGAAGATTTGGAAATACGCCGGGTTCAACTGCCGCAGCGTTCCCTCGGGCAGGTCCTCGAATCCCACGTCGAATCCCAGGTCCTCCGTGCGCGAGCGCGGTCCGGTGGCTTTCATGTCCGGCTGCACGGTCATGAGGAGCACGGCGTTGAAGCCCTTCGCGCTGCGATCGCGTGCGTAAGTCTCCGCCTGCTCAAGCGTGGCACGCCACGGCAAGGCCCAGGCAGTGTCCGCGCAAAGCAGGCGCGGTGTGCCGTCCGCATGAATCAGGTTGCGTCCGCCCGGCGGGATGCTCCAGAAGCCGTGTGTGCTGAAGTGCGTCGGCGTGGCGGCTTGGTTCGTGGTCGCCTGGAGCGTCCCCGATCGCCCTTGGATGCCTGGATCACCTTTAGGGTCTGTCACCGCCCACCGCCAGACGCCCGAGGATTTGGTCGAGGCGAAGCGGACGCGAAACGTCCGCCCGCCGTCCCAGAACATGGGCCGGCGGATCTTCGTGCCGTCATCGTGGGTGAACTGCACCCACGCGTCAGCGTCCATGTAGGGATTCGCCGCGCAGCGCGTGGCGGTGAAGGTCAGTTCGACCTCCTGCCATTGCGGTGCGTTCGTGGGGGGGACCGCCGCGGTGAGACGGGGCAGAGATGACGACCACAGACCACCAATCGCGAGCGAGGCAGCGTACAAGACGAGTGTCGAAGTATTCATAGTGGCAGCAACCTTATAGAGGCGTACGTGAGAGACAAAGAAGGTGTCGGTGATGGTAAGGGCGTGCCTGAACCCAGGACCGAGGAGACAGTTCCCGGCGCGGCGAAACTCAAGGAGGCATCGTCCATGGCTGAGACCCAGGGTTTCTTCATAACAGTCTCTTTCACATCATGGCTGGCTTCTTTCCGTCACATTCTCTTTGAGAATGGCGGGCGCGTCGGGCGTCGCTGCCTGCCCTTGGAAGTCCTGCAGCGTCAGGTTCGAGATATTGCGGAGCACCAGGGCGCTGCCCCATTTCGGTTCCGGCTTTTCGCAGTCCCAGGACACCACCACATCGCGCAGGGTCAATCCCTCCATGTTCTCGAACACCAGGGCATGCGTGGCGCGTTTGTCCGGCAGATTCTCCGCCAGCACCTTCACACGCAGGTTGGCGATGGTGATGTTCTCCAACTTGCGCTCCGCGTGGCCGGCGACCAGTGACGTGCCCCGGGCCGTGCCCTGGGCGCCATCGACGGTGATGTCGTGAATCCGGCCCAGGCGCGACTCGGGCGTTCGTTTCTTGAGCACGAACTTCATGACCTCCGCGCTGCCCCACCAGTTCCAATGCCGCCGGTTGGTCTCGAAAGTGACATTGGTGAACCGTACATCGCTGACTTCCGCTCCATCCTGAACGTTGATGCCGAACACCTTATTCGAGTTGCGCACGATGATGTTCGAGAATAGCACATGGCGGATGTCTGCGTGGGTTTCCGTGCCGATCATCATCGGCGTGGACGACGAGGTGAGAATGCAGTTGTTGACGGCGACGTTCTCCGTCGAACGCACAGGTTCCGTGCTGCGCCGCTCCCACGCGGAAGTCTTGAGACAAATGGCGTCGTCGGCCGTGCAAATGACCGAGTCGGAGATCAGCACGTTCGAAGAGGAGACGATATCGATCCCGTCTGAATTCACGCCACGCTCCAGATCGGAATACAGGTAGATGCCACGGACCCAGATCCGGTTGCAGTCCTGCAGATGGACATTCCAGAGCGGAGCGTTCAGGATGGTAATGCCTTCCAGGCGCACGTCTTCGCAGTTGCGGAGGAGGAACAATCTCTTCTGCACTTCGCCCGTGCGGTAATAGCGCTTCATCTCCACGCCGGCGCGATGGGCATTCTCTTGTTCCCACGCGATCTCCGGATCCGCCCCCCGGACGGGCCGGTATTCCCATTGCGCGTTGCCGTCGAACGTGCCGCGCCCGGTGATGGCGATGTGCTTGGCACCCTGGGCATTGACCAGGGCGGGTGCACCGGCGGGCCATTCCTTCTTGTCCGGGCTCAACACAACACTGGCACCCGCTTCCAGTCGCAGTTCGACATTGTCCTTCAGCCAGAGCGGGCCGCTGACATAACGACCGGGTGGAAGGTAGGCGACACCGCCGCCCTGTGCGGCACAAGCATCGATGGCCGCTTGCACCGCCTTTCCGGTGGGTTCTTTCACAACCTGAATCCCCTCACCGGCACTGGCCGGGACGACCAGAGGGAGCGTGAAGAGGCACCAAACGCGCCAGATCAGAGTGGTCATATCATTCCTCAGTTCTTTCGAGTAACAGTACCCAGTCACCCTTTGCCGGCGGCGAGAGGTGACGGATGCCGTTGTTCTGGATACAGTCGGAGATCGAGGTGTATCTGCCGTAGACCGGGTCGAACCAACAACCCCTCAGAGGCGTCGGGAAGGCGGATACGTCAATCTCGATGGCCTCATTGTTCGGCAAGTAGGCTACGGCCAAATCCCCGGCGGTGCTCTTCGCCAACACCATGCGCCGAGCCATGTCCTCCGGCTGGTTCCGGATCAGCCCGTGCGCCGGCTCCAAACGCCACCATTCGATGGCGGCCAGGAAGTCGTGAAGGTACTGCATCTGGAAGGCGCTGTCCCATTGGATGGCTTTCTTCCAATAGTCGTATCTGCTCGGATCGGTCACCCACTTCCATATGGCGCCACTGCCCTGGGGAACTTTGGGCGGCGTGTCGCCGGCGCCATAGGTATAGCCCATACCACCGGAGAGCCAGGTTCGCCAGGCCAGTGACCGTGCGTCCACCGCCCGCCATCCCTTCTCCCCCTGGGCGTCATACATCGCTTCCAGATTGATGACGGGCTTGTGCGGCTCGTGACGGTAGAGGTGCAGGACCCATTCGATCGCGTGATGAGCACACCAATCCAGATGGCCCCCGTTGTGTCCGGTCTGCACGCCGGCGATATCCAGGTAAGGCTCGTCGTAGTACTTGTCTGAGAACGTCGGCGTGGGCTGGTTCCAGGGTGTACCTGGGTGCTGGGTGATCAAATGTACCGTCGTGGCCTCCCGCGCGGCACGGCCCACTTCATTGGCCAAAGGCAGGAACTCGCTGTCAAAGCTTGGAGAGAAGATCACAAAGTTGCCAAACAGGCGTGAGACGATGTTCCGGGCGAACAGGCAGGCTTTGTCGGCCTCAGGATAGCGGCTGACGGGTTCCATCAAGCCGACCAGCAGCACAACCAGCCCCGATTCATTGGCACGTTGCACCTTCCGCTCGAAGGACCGCCAGTACGATGGATTCCACTGCGAGCATACCTCGTCGGTGAATGGCCTTTCCCCATGTCGGTCGGACGAGCCCGCCCACGCGGACGCGGGCGCTACCTGGAGGAGCGTGAAGTGTTTGGTCGCACGCTCGGCTACGTAGGTTGCCCATTCCTCGTCACGGGCTCGCAGCGGCCCGGCCCAAGCGGTATCCCCGATCCATAAGAACGGAGTCCCGTCGTCATAAACCAGGTAACGGCGGTTCTCGCTCACCTTCGGAAAACCATGCCGATAGAGCGGGCCGTCACCCCGATAGGGAGAAACCTCCACGGTCCCACGCTGCTTGTGTAACCCGGCATTGGCGGAGTCGGAACACTCTGTTTCCCATCGCCACGTACCCGCGACCGGGAATGCGCAGCGAATCCGGAAAGTATCGCCACCATCCCAGAAGCCGTACGTGCGGAGCGCACGACCGTCCGGTCCGACGTAACTCACGCGTGAAGTGACGTCGGCATAGGGGTTGTCATAGTTGCGCGTGCTCGTCAAGACGTGTTCCCACCTCTGCCAAACCTGCGGATACAGTCCCTGTTCTCCGGCGCGAGTACCCCCAGCCAGAACCAACAACAACGGCAGGGTAAGCCGGCCTCTCATGTCCAGCAACGGCATCTCAATTCCTCCTGTCCTGGCGGCTACTACTCGGCACGTCCTCCCGTGAGTCCGGCGCATACAGCCGATCGAGAGATCGTGCCGATACTGTACCACATCAGAGTTGACCAGACCACACCGGTGACTGCATCACACTCAGAAGCGTCAGAAGAGGCCAGGATGCCGTATTGCCGAGATGTCCTTTCACCGGCGCCCCCTGGGCCATTCGGACGACGAGCCCTCCCAGATATGCCGCAAAGCTGTTGCGCGGGGCACTGGAATTCGTGAACTGACATACGGGGTGGTCCTCTTCGTGTACTCCTCATCTGTTCTGGCCGATACCCGACAAACACTGTCGAGGGAACCACTATGACCAGGACGCAAGAGTACACGGAGTCACCTGCCATCCTGCCGAGTCCCGATGGAACCTTCGGACCCTGTCCCACCGTTATGACCGAGGAGGAATTGATCCGGTTTCTCCGCATCCCCGAGATCAGCATAGCCACCAATCACCGTCATGTTGTTGAGAATCTCAAACGCATGCACGGTCTGCCCCGAATTCACCTCTGTGGAAAGGCTGTCTACTTGGTTGATTCCGCGAGGCAATGGCTCCAGCAGCGTGTCGCCAATAGCCGGTGAGCATCCCTTCTGGTATAATGGGGCTTGGACCAACCCAAGCCCTTGGCCAGCATCAGAAAGGAGGTTGAATATGAAAGAGCTGGTAAGGCTTAGGATGAGACCCTCGCATGATAGGAAGTCCTTTCGGTATATGCTGGACTATGTGGACCAGAACGGCAAACGACGGCAGATTTCCCTCGGCCATGCAGACAAGCGTCAAGCTGAACGTCAAAGGCATGAGAAGGAACTGGAGTTGAGGGTGAACGTCACCGATCCGGTATCGATGAAGCTTACGGACTTCTTCCGTGACAGCCTCGCGCGCACGAAAGGACAAGTGCGTGCCACCACCCTCAGGGAGACGGCCAAGTCAATTAACGACTTCATCGCGTGCGTGGGTGACATCGATGTGCAGGAAGTACAGTACCAACACGGGGAGCAGTTTATCCAGTATTGCTCAGGCCAGGACATTTCGGCCGCCACGGTCGCCAAGAAGGTGAAGCACTTGAAGAGGGTTTTCCAGCTTGCCGAAGATCGGGGGCAACTGGATCGCCATCCTCTTCGCAAGCTCAAGCCGTCCAAAGCTCCTCGAAGGAAGATCCGCGTGTTCACGGTCGACGAATACGCCCGGCTATGCGCATCTGCCCGACAGTACGAAGAGAAAGGCCGTCCCGTCAAATGGGAGCTTCTTATCCGTATGTGTCTGGGCACCGGCATGCGGCGCGGAGAATTGATGAACACCACGTGGCGAGATATCGATTTCGCCAACATGACCGTCGAGGTCTCCCCCAAAAAAGACTGTGACGATACCTGGGAGTGGCACATCAAGGACACCGACCGCCGGACGCTTCCCCTGACTGCTGACTTGGTGAAGCTGCTGGTTGAACTCCAGTTGTCCCAGCCGGAAGGGAATCCCTATGTCTTTGTTCCGATGGCTCGATATGAACTGATTCAGGAACTGCGACGCAGTGGTCAGTGGACTGTCGAGAAGGGGCGATCGCCGCTCTCGAAGTTCTGCCACCACTTCAACAAGATCCGGGCGCGGGCTGGCATTGCATCCGGCACTTTTCACGATCTGCGGCGGACCTGTCTGAGCAACTGGATCGTCCAGGGACTCAGCGTGCACGAGGTCAAAGAACTGGCCGGGCATGCCGGGATTGAGACCACTGATCGGTTCTATCTGGCCGTTCGAAAGGATGTCGTAGACCGTGCCCGGGCTGCCTCCGAGGCATCACGCAAGGGTGATTCTGTGGCGCATTTGTTGCGCGCCCCATGTGAATCGGACAAGAGTGGAAGACCACCGTGCGTAAGTGCTTTACAGGTAAAGCCTTAGAAGGAAACGTCCGAGAAGCACGCATAGGTGGGTAGAGTCCAACCCGTCCGCTGCTGGGGCCGATAAATCCAGAAAACCGCGTTTTCTGTGCTTGACAGGGGCACGGCGAGTGGCGTCCTTCGCCGAAACAGGCGAGGGTGGAGACATTTTGGAGTCATGATGTCACGGGCAAATGCAGTCATTATTCAACTCTCACCTTTGATGCGGCGCTGTAGTCAATCCCTCCAGCAAAGCTGGAGGCTTGCCCGGCATGCGAACACGCTTGTTGGTGGATTCTTCTTGTTACCGTAGGGATGTGGAAAAAGCCTTTGCATCGTACAGGGGGTGGAAAATAGAATAGCGGACAGATAGCCGATTGCATCGGCCAAGCAACTTGCCGAACAGGTACGGTCTGCCTATGCGCCATAAGGAGGCTACTATGCCCCACCTGACGTGGCTACGGAGCCTGACGCTTGGGACACTCGTCCTCGCAAGCGTATGTGCCAGCGTCGACGCACAGATCCCGGCCAGTGCCGGGCCGCCACAGCGGTTGCTCTGTATCGAACGGCTGTGGATTGACCGCAGTGGTACCCGGGACGGCCGCCCGACCCCTGCCATCTGCGTCCAGATCAAGGGACGCGGTCTGATGGACACACAACTCGACGTAGAACTCGAGTTGCGCGACGCGGGTCGCAATCCGGTGCGTGCGCTCGCCGCAGCGCCGGTCGCCTGGCGCGATTCTACCGGCCACTTCCGCTATACCGCCCAGGATCGCGTCCGCTTTGACCCTGTCTACTGGAACCCGGCGCGCATCCTGGTCCCAGAAGGCGTGCTCGATCTGCCCGCAAACCGGCAGCATCAACTGCTGGCCACCCTGCGGGTACGCTGCGGCGGGCTGCACGCGAGCATCGAGCAACAGATCGCCTATCCGCCGGGCGACCACGATCCCACGACCGGTGGTCTGCATCTGGTCGATCTCGTCACCGAGACCAATCTGGGTGGCGGGCCGGAGCGTAACATCGGTGGCATGGGCGATGACCCCCGACGACCCAACACGGGAGTTGTGCCTCGCATCGGTGTCTCGGCAATGATCGCACGACAGCCGGCAGCCACCGCGGACGCGCGTGTCGAATTGCGCCTTTTTCATCCGGACGGCCAGCCGGTACGGGCTGCATCCCCCGGCATCGTCATCCCAGAGCCCGAGCCATTCGTGCGCACCCAAACACTCCGGTTCCAGGCGTCGCAATCGCGAGAACTCGTTCGTCTCGACATCGGCTGCGACGAGATTCAGCTTCGCGCCGGATCGGAGCATCCACTGATCCTCGAGCTGCATGTAGCGGACCCCTCCACCCGTCTGGCCTGTCAGCAAAGCTGCCGCTTACAGCACTTCTCCAGCGGCCCGGTCCCTGGGACGCAAGAACGCGCGGACACGCACGACAGCGAGGTCCATCTGCTGGGGAGTACGCCGTCCGCGACCCCCTCCGTGAGCGGGGATCACAACAACAGGCTGCTGGCCGCGGCGGCAGCGGGCGCCGCCGACCGCCTCCGCACTCTAATGGCGCAGGGCGCCGACCCGATGTCGCGTGACAGCACCGGCCGTACCCCGTTGCACCTGGCCGCCGCGGCCGGACATCTGGAAGCCGTGCGGGTACTGTTGGCATCGACTCCGCCGTCCCCGGCCCCGGTTGAGGCCGATGTCACGAGTGGCCGCCCGCTCAGTCTGTTCAGCCCCGAGTACGACTCACAACGCAAGAAGACCACGGGCGATGTGGATTCTGGGCCGCCATCAGACGCACATCCGGAGCCACTGTCATTCGACACATACTTGGCGCGCCACCGATTGCTGGGGGCCACAGACGCGCAGGGTCGCACGCCGTTGCACCTGGCCGCCGCGGCCGGACAGGCGGAGACGATCCGGCTCTTGTGTGAGCGAGGCGCGACGGTCGATGCGGTCGATGAGCGCGGCGCGACGCCGCTACATCTGGCTGCGGTGTTCGGGCGTACGGACGCGGTAGCCGCTCTTCTGGCCGGCGGCGCATACCCAAGTACATGCACGCATCTGGGCTGCACGGCCCTCGATCTGGCCGCCGCAGGACCCACTCGACAGCTCCTGCAACAGGCACGTGAGAAGCTCTCGCAGGGGCCTGAAGCGTCGGCCGTGCGCGAGCGCACCAGCGAGTTTCTTCAGGCACTCGCTACAAACGACGGCGTCCACGTCGCGCAATTCATCATCCCGGACCTCGCGGCGCAGATACCACCGGACCTGGAAACCACCCGCTTCGAGTTCAGGGTCGTTTCTGCGGAAGTCCACGACGAGACGGGACGGGCCCGCGTCTGGCTCAGAGTCCCGGATATCGAAGCGAAAACCAATGAGTTCGTCGCCGACCTCGTGCTGCTACGTGTCGACGGCCAATGGCGGGTCGCCCAAGTACAGACGATCCCGTTCTTCCCGTCGCTGGAGACCTTGGAGGACCGACCATGACCGCACATGCTGTTGAGCATCGCCACCGAATCCAAGGTCGCCTGGGAATCGCGCACCGGTACTGGGAGTTTGCCCTGCTGCTGCTGTTTCTCGCCGGCGCTCTTCCCGCGACTGCCCAGGAGCGCAGCCGGCAGATCAACGAGATCGAGGCAAGGATTGCTAATCTGCAAAGAGATCTCGCTGCCCTCGAAAAGGAGTATTTCCAACTGACGCAGGCGCTCGAAACAAACCGAAAGAACCTCGCGGAGGAAGAGCCGTTGGCTGCCGTCGGAGGCAACTGGGTGGCTGCCGCAAATCGCTATCTGGCACAGATCCAAGCGAGGAAGCAGGCGTTCGAGGACGCCAGCGCAAGGTTAGAACAGATCCTGCCGGAAGATCAGTCTTGGTTGGATCATATCTATCTTGGATTCATCAAAGCCCCGCAACGACGTATTCCGCGAGCGGTCAGCGGACTATATGACAAGATCACCGCGAGGTTTGACTGGCTGACATACCACCGCACCATCGAGGCGGAAATGCGTGCCGGCATCCAGTTGGGGCACGAGCCGTACCCTCGCCGATTCGAAAGCGTCGAGGATTTCGTCCGTCAGGCCCAGGCGGAGGTGCTCAAGTCGGAGACGGCCCGGTCCAACTGCGTTACCTACCGCGAGAACATCGCTCGCGCCGAACAACGCCAGAGCGAGATCGACCAGGAGCAGCGACAACTCCACGCACAGATTCGCCAGCTCCAGCAACAGCTCGCCGCGTTGCACAACCAGCCCGTCGAGCCGGCCGCGCCGACACCTCCGCGTATCCCAGTCGTCCTGGTGAGGGTCGATCCCGCCTTCATCGAGGCGACCGAACCGCAAGGTCCGGCCGGGATGCGTACGCGCACCTACCGCTTCTTTCTTCTCGCCGAGGAAACCGCCAAAGCCCCGGCGAAATTGCGTCTCAACTGGCTGCGGACCGACCCTGTCCTGCCCCACCGGACCGAACCAAGTGCCTACACACGCCGCCCGCAGACATTCTATTCGATCCGACCGGGAGAAACAGAACCCCTGCGCGACTGGGAACCCGGCGACACGGTTCAGGACATCTACTCCCTCCTGGCCGGGGTCGGTCCCGACTTCAATTCGAGATGGGCCGGAGGCGCCAAACACCTCGGCCCCTTTTACCTGACCGCCGGCGAAAAGGAGCAATTCTGGGGCACTTTCACGGCCGAAATCCAGGTCCTCGACGCCAACGACCACCCACAACAAACCTTGCAGGTCCGCTGGGAGCCCTTCCCCAGGGCGCAGGACGTCCTGGGACAAGGGGTGATGCTCACCCTTACCACTCCCTCGGCCCGCGAGATGGGCGGTCCCTGGCGGGGCGGCGCTGGTGCGGTGGGCGGACGATTGGTCGCCTTGCGGCTGTATAATGTGCCTGCCGAGCTCCCCGGCGGCCTGTACTGGCTGGAGATCGATATTGAACGGGTCGGGGCCGTGAAGATCTGTGCCTTGCACCGGCAAGGGGAAAGGGAACTTTACCTGCAAGCTTATCTACCCGTTCCACTCGGTGAGTTCAAATTCACCATCCGCTGCCCCCAGCTTCCCGGCATGCCGCCCTCCACCCTCGCCGTCCAGAGATTCCTTCCACCCGACTATGTGGAGAACCAGAGAAAATATCTTCATGACAAACTCGACGGCATCAATCTCTCCAATGCCGAGCTGGAGAAAGAACGGCGCAATCCACGCAGCACGCCTGAACGAATCGCCTATGCACAAGCCACTCTGGCGGACAGCCTCGGATCCACCGCCCGCCATCTCTACAACCTGGGTCAATACCGTCAGGCCCTGGATCTGATCCAGAAAGCTCACGCACTTCTGCCCGAGCGCGGCGGCAGCTCGATGCAGTTGGCGGCCCGAGGCCGTGTCATGGAAGTCGAAACCGTCGCCGCATTCGAGTCAGCCGACGTCCCGGGCTTCCTGGCCGCCACCCGGCGCCTGATCCACGCCCGGGAGGATCTGGTTGCAGAAGCGATGCGACTGAATCTCTCTCCGCGGTTAGCCCTGTCTGGTCTTTATGAAGCGCATGCCGTTCAAGCCGACGGCATACTCGTTCTCACGGGCGACCTCAGAGTATTGCAGACCATCGTCCCAAAGCTCCGCGAACTCCACCCTAAGATAGACCCGAGAGGGACCTTCGAGGAAGCCGTGACCAGGGCAGGCAGCAGCTTTCCTTGTTTAAGGGCTGCCATCCTAACTTCGAAATACCGCTGATAAGCATATAGGGTTC
>DCUI01000337.1 GCA_002327785.1 Phycisphaerales bacterium UBA2218 | reverse complement strand
GTGTCGGCCGTGACCGCCTCGGGATACTGGCGGAAGGCGGCCTTGTGACGCTCGGTGATCTCACGGAGCAACTCCGAATCCGGGATCTTCTCCTCCATCACCTCATAATCCGTGATGAACTTGCCGCGGCTCTGCGCCAACCACACCGCGTGACCGAACTCGACGGGCTTGTTGCTCTTGCCACGCTGGATCAGCTCGGTGTGCTCCTCGAAGAGGCTGAAGATCCGATCCCGGGCCGGAACCGTTTCGCCCCTCAGCGTCGCTCGCTCCGCCGTCCGGCAGATCGTCCGAACCAACGGCAGGTAATGCTTCAACTCGGCCCCAAGCCCCCGCAATACGAAATTGTCACTGGCCGCCAGGGGCTTGAGCAACGTGGCGGCGATTCGCTCCAGCAGGCACACCCGGTCGTGCAGACGCCGGAAACGACGCTTCCACGACCGTTGCCGTACCTTCGCTTTGCTCCGCAGGTAGCGGTGCACGTAGACCAGGTCCTTCTTCGCCTTCTTGTCGTGGAAGCGGTGCGGGCACAACGCGGGGGTCTCGGTCCGCACCGCACGCAGCAGGCGAGACAACACACGGTAACTGTCCCACAGAAGCGAACTGTCGGTCGGGTAATGAATGTTGGTCTCGATCACGGTCGTGTCGGCCCGGATCTGCGAGACCTCCACCTCGCACTGTTTCACCGCATAGCGGGCCAGTTCCTCGTTGACCAGTTTCCACGTCTCGGCCGTGATCGCCTTGAAGGCGCGGTCCAGAAACGTGAAGTCCGGCACCGGCCGGGTCCCCAAACGCAGGAACGACTGCAGCGTCGGCGACTCGGCAATCCGGATGACCGTCTCCCGCAAGGATGTCTTCTCGATCTGGTGCACGAGCAACGCCCGGAACAGAATCTCCGTGGTGTACTTCGCCTCCCGACCTTCCTTACTCGTGGAGAGGGTTTCCAGATCCTCATGCACCAGCCACAGGATCAGCGGGTTGGCCTTGAGACACTCGTCGATCCAGGTGTACTTCGCCCGGTACTCTTTCACCACTTTCAGGCTTGTCTCCCCGCTGAAATTCAGGTAGGTTTGTTCATCGAAAACGCGACGCATCGGCACTCCTTTCTGTGTTGTTTCAGACCTTTACAGAAAGGCCGATGAGCCTGTTCTTTTCAACCTGTGACTTTTCCGCAACAGAAACTAAGTATGGGTTTGTCGGCCATTCGTGCATAGCAATAAACGGCTATGATCTCAGTCCACAGCAGAAGAGGGTGGTTCTATATGACCCCGCATCTCCAGGAGTCCCAATTGTGGTTATCTTTGATCTGGAAGACGAAATGCTCATATGGCCTGAGAATGAACCAATGTCAGCATGGTATAGTGAGCACGGAATGCTCTACGGATGGGGCAATCCATTCAACCTCGTTGCCGACACTCCCGCATTAGTGTGGAATTCGCTATTGGATTGCCTTGCGGAGGTCGCTGACATCCTCGGGGAGAACGAGAAGAGTATAGAAGTCGATCTGCCAGCGTCACTTTCGTTGCTCGGTTTCACCCTCGAACCAGCCGCTCCCCTTGTATTGGATGGAGACGGTTTTCACTTCAACGCAAGTTTGTGGACCAGCTTGTTGTCCGAGTTGGATCTTCTTATCTCTGGGCGCACCGACCCGTGCCGTGTGGGATTCACTCTGTCCAGCCACGTGACGGTCCCTCTTCCTGTATGGCCACACGAGATAGAGGTGTCGGCCAGTGCGAGCTTTGAATTCGGATATGACGCGAAGAAGGACAAGTACTACGCTGAGACCCCGATAGAGCTGGCGTTGGGGACTGTGATCGTGAGAATCTATCAGGACGGTGAAATCGTCCCGCAGGTAAGCTGGGATGTGGATGTTGACGGGCTGAAGAACGCGGTCGAGTCTCTGATAGGGACGCTCATGGGGGACGATGACACCGACAACGACGGCTCTCTGGATGGCAATCCGAAGGGTGACGAGTGTGAGGATCTCAACAATAATGGTGTGGTTGACCCGGGAGAGACCGATCCAAGGAATCCCGATAGCGATGGCGATGGCATTTTCGATGGCACCGAAATAGGTCTCACCGAACCCGAGGGGCACGACACCGATCTATCCGCAGGCTTCTTCATCGCCGACAAGGACCCGACGACGACAACGGATCCCGCGGACCCCGACACGGATGACGACGGCCTCCTCGACGGCCAGGAAGATGCGGACCACGATGGCGCGGTTGACACGGGGGAGACGAATCCTGGCGATGCCGACAGCGACGATGACGGGTACGGCGACGGCGAAGAGGTCGCCAGAGGCTCCAATCCGCTCGATGATGAGTCTGCCCCTGTTGTGGGCGACTGCGATGCCGACGGCGACGTGGACCAGGACGACCTGAACCTCGTCCTGGTCGCCCGCAACCAGCCGGCCAGCGGGCCGTATGACCCTCGCGACCTGGACGGCGACGGTATGATCACCGCCCTGGACGCCCGAAAGCTTGTGCTCATCATCCAGTCTCAGCAATAGCACAGCGCCGGGCTCGACAGGCCCGAGAGGGGATCGCCTGCCTTCACGCAACTGATGCAGCACTCGGGGTTGCAGGGCTTGTTTGGGTGGGCAAGCGTGCAGAACGTGCAAGAGAGAGTGCCCGTGACGGCGATTTCCTTCCCCCTGGGCCATTGGTTGCCCGCCTCCGGTTGCGCCGAAAACGAGATACGTACCGCCGGCGGCCAACAGAATACACGCTGTGATGATAGCGTTGTCCTCCCTCGTGTACCTCCTTGGAATCGGGTGGTAAAATATGTGACGGAAACTGGACAGTTTGTATCTTGGAACCTTTACCCTCGCCATCAGGAATACCCCTATTCCAGATTAGGGATTGCCCAACGACGCCGACTGCATCGTTGGGGTCTAATCCGTTGAACCGTAGCCAGGCGGCCTTCGTACAGGCGTCTGTGGTTGTGCAGATGCCGCGATTATGAAGTCAACCCGGGACGGCGTACAAAATGGACGCAGAGTCATGGAATGTTTCGTCGAGGGACATATGAGCGTATATCGGGTGGCCACGCGCATTCTCATTGCAGGTGTCCTTATCGGAGTGGGCCTGCTTGGCGGGTACCTCATTGGTTCGACGGGCGGGGGGAACGCGCCGGCGGCCATGCACACCCACGGTGCGGAGCAGGGGGCGCGGAATTGGTATTGCTCGATGCACCCGCAGATTATCCGCGATCGGCCGGGACTGTGCCCAATCTGCGAGATGGAACTAATTCCTATGCCGGAGAGCATGGCGACGGAGGCCGCGCCTCGTGAGCTGGCTGTTTCGGAGGCTGCCGCGAAGCTGATGGACGTCCAGACCTCGCCGGTCGAGCGTCGATTCGTCGAGAGCGAGATCCGGATGGTCGGCAAGGTGCAGTACGACGAGACCCGCGTCAAGTACATCACGGCCTGGGTCCCCGGCCGGCTCGACCGGCTGTACGTCGATTTTACCGGGACTACCGTTCGCAAGGGCGACCACCTTGTGTCTCTCTACAGTCCGGAGTTGATTAGTGCCCAGGCGGAGTTGCTTCAGGCCGTGAAGGCGGCGCAGAGGGTTGGGGAAACCACCTCCGAGTACCTGACCCGATCCACGGCAACGACGCTTGATGCGACCCGAGAAAAGCTCAGACTCCTCGGACTGAACGCCTCGCAGGTCCGGGAGATCGAGAGTTCCGGCGAGCCCTTGACGCATCTGACCATCTATTCTCCCATCGGCGGGGTGGTGATCCAGAAGACGGCTGGCGAGGGCATGTACGTCACTACAGGCACGCAGATTTACACCGTGGCCGATCTGTCGCAACTGTGGGTGATCCTGGATGCCTATGAGTCGGACCTCCCGTGGGTGCGTTACGGTCAGCAAGTGCGGTTCGCCTCTGAGGCATATCCGGGCGAAGTGTTCACGGGGTGGATCAGCTTTATCGACCCCGTTCTGGATGCGAGAACCCGGACGGTCAAGGTCCGCGTGGATGTGCCCAATCCGGACGGGAGGCTCCGGCCTGAGATGTTCGTCCGCGCCGTCGTCAGATCGCGGGTCGCCCAGGGCGGCAGGGTGATGCATCCCCAGATGGCGGGCAAGTGGATTTGCCCGATGCATCCCTCGGTGGTCAAGCCGGAGCAGGGAACTTGCGACATCTGCGGGATGGACCTGGTGACGACCGAATCGCTGGGATACGTGGCGGCCGATGCAATTGGCGAGCCGCCGTTGGTGGTCCCGGATACCGCGCCGCTGATTACCGGCAGGCGGGCGGTGGTGTACGTAAAGAAACCCGGAGCCGAGAGTCCCACCTTTGAAGGCCGCGAGGTCGAGTTGGGACCCAGGGCGGGCGGTTATTACCTGGTCGCATCCGGCCTTCAGGAGGGCGAGCTGGTCGTGACGAATGGCAACTTCAAAATCGATTCGGCCCTGCAAATCCAGGCCAGGCCGAGCATGATGAACCCGCAGGTCGGCGCCATGCCCCCATCGCATCAACATGCAGAAAGCCTTTCTACAGACCAAGCCGCAGCATCGCCGGAGACGGTTCAGACAATTTGCCCGGTCATGGGCGGGCCGATCGATCCGAACGTCTATGCGGAGTACGGGGGAAAACGGGTGTATTTTTGCTGTAAAGGCTGCGACCAGAAGTTCCTGGAGAACCCCGAGCAGTATCTTGACAAGCTTCCTCAGTTTCGGGAGCAGGCTCTTGATCCAAACACCGGCGCGATTGGCGCCGGTCCCAATCACTGATATTCTGATCGATGCGCAACTGCGTCGATTCGGAAAGGAGACCATCATGCATAGGAAAACGAGACTTTCCAGGAACGCCCTGATCCTGGTGATCGTAGGATGGGCTGTGTTCTCCGGCTGCAGGAAGGAGCCGACGGCTCGGCAGCCCGCCGGACCGGCTGCGAAGGAGACCGCATCGGCCGCTCCGGCGGACGCCGCACAGGTCGAGGTCGCCATGGTCCAGAAGACCTGTCCGGTCATGGAAGGCAATCCGATCAACAAGGCCATTTTTGTCGAGTACAAGGGCGAGAAGATCTACTTCTGTTGCAAAGGCTGCCCGGAGACGTTTCTAGCCAATCCGGAGAAGTATGTTGCCAAGCTGCCGCAGTTTCAGAACTGACGCACGAACGCAAGCAGGCGAGTCATAGTTGATCGCGAGGCCCCAGGTGCCGAACGAGGACAAGTACGAGCCGATCCCGGAGCAGAGGACCCTGGTCGGAAGGATTCTGGGCTTCTGCATCTACAACAAGCTCATCGTGGGGCTGGTCGCTCTGTTTCTGGTCGTCTGGGGGATTTATGTGGCCCCGTTCGACTGGGAGTTCGAGTCCTTCCCTCGCAATCCCGTGGCGGTCGACGCCATTCCGGACATCGGGGAGAACCAGCAGATCGTTTTCACGGAGTGGCCCGGCCGCTCTCCGGGCGACGTCGAGGACCAGATCACCTATCCCCTGACGACGGCCTTGCTGGGCATCCCCGATATCAAGACCATTCGCAGCACCTCGATGTTCGGGTTCTCTTCGATCTACATCCTCTTCGACGAATTCTCGTTCTTCGAGCGGCTGGTGCAGGGCAAGGACTTCTACTGGACCCGCAGCCGGGTGCTGGAGAAACTCAGCAGCTTGCCGGCGGGCACGCTTCCCGAGGGGGTGCAGCCGACCCTCGGTCCGGATGCCACGGCCCTGGGCCAGATCTTCTGGTATACGCTGGAGGGACGCGATCCGACTGGCAACGTCGCCGGCGGCTGGGACCTCGAGGAACTCCGAACCGTCCAGGATTGGCAGGTGCGGCTCGCTCTGCGGTCCGCATCGGGAGTGAGCGAGGTGGCCTCGGTCGGCGGCTTCGTACGCGAGTACCAGGTCGACGTGGACCCTGACGCCATGCGGGCATACCGGGTCGCCATCAATGAGGTGTTCGAAGCCGTCAGACGTTCCAACATCGACGTGGGCGCCCAGACCATCGAGTTGAACCGCGTGGAGTATCTGATTCGCGGGCTCGGCTTCGTCAAGAGCGCGGCGGATATCGAGAACAGCGTCGTCAAGACCAATGAGAACGTCCCCGTCCTCGTCCGACACGTCGCGAAGGTGACTCTCGGCCCGGCGCCTCGGCGCGGCGCCTTGGATAAACAGGGGGCGGAGGCCGTCGGCGGGGTCGTCGTGGCCCGCTACGGTTCGAATCCCCTGGCCGTGATCAAGAACGTCAAGCGTGCAATCGCTGAGTTGGGGCCGGCTCTGCCCACCAAGGCGATCATCACCGATCCCAACGTCCCGTCACAGCAGATTCAGGAGTTCGCACGGCAACACGGTTTTGAGGCTCACCAGGCCGCCGGATTGAACCAGCCGGCGTGGCTGGACTACCTGCGGGCGACGCCGCAGGAGCAGTGGCCCGCCTGGCTCACGCGAAGCCGGGTTTCCATCGTCCCGTTCTATGATCGCACCGGCTTGATCTACGAGACCCTGGGTACGCTCAACGATGCGCTCTATCAGGAAATCCTGGTCACGGCCATCGTGATCATCATCATGGTGATGCACCTTCGCAGCAGCATCATGATTAGCGCCGTGATGCCGTTGGCCGTGCTTGGCTGCTTCATCGTAATGAAAGCGTTCTCCGTCGATGCCAACGTCGTATCGCTGGCCGGCATCGCGATTGCCATCGGCACCATCGTCGATATGGGGATCGTGATCTCCGAAAACATCTTGAAGCACCTCGAAGAAGACCCGCCGGACATGCCGCGTGCAGAAGTGATTCATCGTGCGGCCAGTGAAGTGGGTGGTGCGGTCCTGTCCGCGGTCGCCTCTACGATCATCAGCTTCATCCCGGTGTTCTTCATGACCGGGCCGGAGGGAAAGCTGTTCAAGCCCCTGGCGTTCACCAAGACCTTTGCGCTCTTCTCATCGATTGTTGTCGCCCTGACGATCATTCCCCCTATGGCCCACCTCATGTTTTTCCCGCGAAAAGTGGGCGGGAAGTATCTGCGGGGGCTCTTCTATGTCTCACTGATCGGGGTGGCTGTCGCCGTAGGGCTGATGTTTGGCTGGTGGCTGGTGGCTGCCGTCATTATCGGTTTCGCTCTGTATCAATTGTTGAAAGGCGTTGTTCCCGAGCGGATTCACAGGCTGATGCCGTATGTCGCCAACATCGCCGTCCTGCTGCTGGTGGGACTATTGCTGACGATGGATTGGGAGCCGCTGGGCCCGCAGAAAGGGCTCGTACGCAACCTCATTTTCGTCGGCGGCCTGATCGGGATACTCATGGCGTCTGTCCTGCTGTTCGAGCGGCTCTACCCCTACATCCTGCGAGGGTGCCTGCATCACAAGATCGTGTTCCTATGCATCCCGGTTACACTCCTGGCGCTTGGGGCGATGATATGGCTTGGCTTCGACCGGGTCTTTTCCTTTGTGCCGCAGGGGCTTCATGGCAATCGACTGTGGGTGACCGGCAGACATGCGTTCCCGGGCCTGGGCAGGGAGTTCATGCCGCCTCTGGACGAGGGCTCGTTCCTTTATATGCCCACGACGATGCCCCATGCCTCCATCGGCGAGGCCCTGGACGTCTTGCAGAAGCAGGATATCGCAATCAGCTCGATTCCGGAGGTCGAATCCGTCGTCGGCAAGATCGGGCGCGTGGAGTCGGCCTTGGACCCGGCCCCCATCGGTATGATCGAAACCGTGATTAACTACAAGAGCGAATACATCGTCGATGAGAGCGGCCGGCGGGTCAGCTTCCGATACGATCCGCCAACCGGCAAGTACCCGCGTGACCCGAACGGCCGATTGATTCCTGATCGCCACGGCCGACCATACCGACAGTGGCGAAGCCACATCGACTCGCCCGACGACATCTGGCAGGAGATCGTTGCAGCCGCCGACATCCCTGGGACGACCTCGGCTCCCAAGCTCCAGCCCATCGCCGCACGGGTTGTGATGTTGCAGAGCGGAATGCGGGCGGCCATGGGCGTCAAGATCAAAGGACCCGACCTGCCGACCATCGAGCGGGTCGGTCTGGAGATCGAGCGGATACTCAAGGAGGTTCCGCGCATCGATCCCGCCACGGTCATCGCCGACCGGATCGTGGGCAAACCCTATCTGGAGATCGTGCCGGATCGCCAGGCGCTTGCCCGTTACGGCGTGCCCATTCAACAGTTCCAGGATGTCCTTGAAGTGGCCGTCGGCGGCATCAAAGTGACGACGACCGTGGAAGGCCGCCGGCGGTTTCCCGTGCGGGTGCGCTACCAACGGGAGTTGCGGGACAGCATCGAGGCCCTTGAGAGAGTGCTGGTGCCCTCGTCGGACGGCGCCCAGATCCCCCTGGTTCAACTGGCTCAAATCCGGTACGTGCGCGGGCCCGAGATGATCAAGAGCGAGGATACATCCCTTGTCGGCTATGTGCTGTTCGACAAGGTCGAAGGAGTGGCGGAGGTGGACGTCGTCAAAGCAGCGGAGCGGCTCATCCGGGAGAAAGAAGCCGCCGGCGAGTTCCAGCGGCCGGTGGGCGTGGCCATTGCGTTCGCCGGCACGTACGAGAACCAGCTTCACGCGAGCAAGACCCTCAGGTTGCTGGTCCCGTTGTCCCTGTTCACCATCTTTCTCATTCTGTACATGCAGTTCAGGAGCGTCTCGTTGACCTTGCTGGTCTTCGTGGGGGTGATGGTGGCGTGGTCGGGGGCGTTCCTGCTGGTCTGGCTGTATGGCCGGGATTGGTTCCTCAACTTCAGCCTCTTCGGCGTGAACATGCGAGAACTGTTCCAGGTGCACCCGGTCAACTTGAGCGTGGCCGTGTGGGTCGGATTCCTGGCTCTGTTCGGTATTTCCGACGACGACGGCGTGGTCATGGGGACATACCTGCAGCAGTCCTTTTCGAGGCGCAGTCCTCGGACGGTCGCGGAGGTCCGCGAGGCGACCGTAGCGGCGGGCCAACGCCGGATCAGGGCATGCCTGATGACTACGGCGACGACCATTCTTGCCTTGATTCCGGTGTTCACATCGACGGGTCGAGGGTCTGATATCATGGTTCCGATGGCCATCCCCTCTTTCGGCGGCATGTCGATCGAGATTCTCACCATGCTGATCGTGCCCGTGCTCTACTGCTGGATACAGGAGGTGCGGCTGAGGCGGTCTGGAGCTCCGTGAGTTGTGGCCTTGGGTCTGGGGGAAAACGGGTAAATCATCGGGTGGGCTGGCGACGAACCCAAGCGCAACCTTCAGAAAAAATCGGGGCGAGTGGACTTGAACCACC
>DCUI01000105.1 GCA_002327785.1 Phycisphaerales bacterium UBA2218 | reverse complement strand
CCGCCGACGGGCCGATCGTAGGGGCCCTGGAGGCCGTTGTCAAGCGATCTGTTCGATTGGAGACCCGAAGCCTGTGAAGACCCGACGCGCTCTGGATCCCATTCGGGACTTTCGTCCGGCGGGCCTGGCGGTGACCCTGCTGGTGGTGCACTGCCCGCGTTGCTGCCGCTTGACGGCCCAGGCGGTAGACGAGGTGTGCCTGCGCCGGGGGACCCAGCGGGTCCTCTTGCGTCGGGACCGCCTGGCGGACTGGCCGGCGTTTCGTTGCCAGGCGTGCGAGAGCGAGGATGCGCACCTCGTCGAGGACGTGTAATCGAGAGTTCGATGGTTGCTCAGGTTGCACGAGGAATCACGTCACCTTGATCGCTTTGCTCGACTCCCAGAGGCCGTGGATGTTGCAGTAGGCCATCGCGTGCAACATGCCGCCCTTGGCGATTTTGAGATTCACGACCGCCGCATGGTGCGTGTAGACGGGGCCCTGGTTGGGTCCTTCCGTCGATTCGCCATGCGCGCTGAACTCGACATGAGCGACCTCGTGGGCAAATTTCCCTCCTTCGTCATGATAGTACAGGCTGATCCAGCGAATATGGTGTTCCGTGGTGTTCGGATGGGCCACCTCTCTGCCCAGCGTCACCGTAGCCTGGAAGACCTCGCCGGCCTTGACGGAATCCGGACACTCGATCACAGGGACATGCTTTTCCTTCTTCCAATCCGCCTTCTGGATGTGTTCGCTCAGTTCACTCATTGTTCGATCTCCGTAATTCGTCCGCCGGCTTGTCGCAGGCGCCCGCAGCCCCGACAAGGCAGCAGATTACTGTGGTTGTTCTTCCCGATCAGACGTAGCAGTCGAGGATGGAACCGACGGACAGCTTTCCGAGATCAAGGTTGTCGCAGCAGGCCCGCGAAGCGCTGGGGTAAGAGTCGCCGGATTGTCGAACCCGGACATGGACGTGGATCGGCTCCTGCGGCTCCAGGACGCAGGAATCGCCCACGTAGGCCCCGTATGTCTTGTCGGCCGTGTGCAACAGGTCAAAGTCCATCGTTCTTCCGGAAATCAGGTTCAACATCGGTTCAGCACCCCCAGTTGCTCTATCATACCCAAAAGACCGACGCCATTCAAGAATCCCATACGCTGCAGCAGACAGGAATCGCCGCCCCGGCCCTTTCAATGCCTGAGGTTTCGACATTATAGGGCAACCCCTCCGGCGACGGGCAAGAAAAATCGCATGCGGCTCACATTTCTCTGTCGATCAGGCCGATGAGAAACAGATAGGAGCACGCCGTGATATGCGGCGTACAAAAAACCTTATGCACATCATCCTGAAATGCCCGCGATGTGGTTATCGGTGGTGGCTGGACGCCACGGCGGCGGACCGCCGTCTGCACTGCCGCAAGTGCTTCCTGTTGCTGAAGGTCCCCCACCTGGGCGAGCTTCCCGACGCCACCAGCGTCCTGAACGACGCCCGAAGCGAACTCTATGTTGACGACACGGGCAAGCTATACGGGTGAGCGGCGGGAGCAAGGGGACGGGAGCGAGAGAATGCCGCCGCGACGGCGTCAGGAATCGAGACAACCCATCAATTGCCCTGGGAACAAATCAGCATGATCTTCTGCCTGATCTCGCTCGACAGCCCTTCGCAGACCTTCAGCAAATCACAATCCGAAAACCGATCACAAATTCGCAGGCACTATCGCTGGCTCTGCTCGTTGAACGTCCACTGATGCAAGGTTTCGATGAGGATCGCCGAGCCGATCGATTCATGGCCTTCTTCATTGACCTCCGCCATCGCCCGGGCCAGCCAATCGACCAGGCCGCTGACCGCGTTCACACAGTCCTCGAACTCCAGATCCACCGGCTCGTCGGCGCCGACGACCGTTCCGTGCTCCCTCACATCGACGACAAGTCTCGCTCCACGATGGGGTATATGCTCCATGGGGAAACGACCTCCTTCAAACAAGTTGATTCTCAGACCTCATTCCGGCAGCCCCTTGGCCGAGATGCAGAACCGGACGCCGATGCCGGCCCTCCATACCAAGCTCACCGCCTCCCGGTCGTCAAAGATGCCTCTTTTGCCGCGGTCGTGAACATTGTAACGGCAACAGGTCGCTCCGGCAAATCGAAAACAGGCACGATGAACTCGCGACCGATTGACAGACCGGACGGACCCTGCGACAATTGCGGACTATGAAAAGGTTGCTTGTGCTCCTTCTGCCTGTCGTTGTCGCAGGCTGTCAGGAAGGCACGGTTGGGGGCTTGAGTCTGAGTCTTGGCTCGTATGAACGGGGTTTGTGGTTCGACCACGATCTCCGACAGTACCAGCCGAACGGCTTCGGTTTGCGCCTCGACCTCGTTGCAGGCAAGATGATTCGTCCCGTGCCCAAGTTCTGGGAGCCGGGCAACAACCCCTGGCAAGGCGGCGAACCCTGGTTCGTGCTGCGTCTGCCGATGATCGGGCCGTTCCTGTCCGTCTCCGTGGGACAAGCCGGCGCGTATCTGGGGTTCAAGACCTTCAGGGTCGATCAATCCCACCGTTCGTCGGAGCGATACGGCAAATGGATGCATGAGGACGAATTTCCCGATCCCAACGGCGCCCGCATTTACCTGCAGCCCAGCGCCACCATCCGGCGGACTCGTTGGGAGTGAGGGGAAATCCGAAATTCGGACTTCGTGTTTCTAGTTGCGGTTTTGTATTTCAGAATCGATCCTGTGCTACAGAGGGGAGAACAACCTTGAGATATGGAAAAATCGTGCTGGAACTGCCTGCGTGGGTCGAGCCTTTCCTCGCCCGCCAGGAAGCGGCGTTCAACTCGATGGAGGCAAGAATGCGGCTTGCCATCGAGTTGTCGCGTCAGAACATCGAGCACAGGACCGGCGGGCCGTTCGGGGCCGCGATCTTCGAGACCCGCAGCGGTCGATTGGTCAGCGTCGGCGTAAACCTTGTGGAGGCATCGAACTGCTCGATCCTGCACGCGGAGATGGTCGCCATTGTCCTGGCCCAGCAGGCTGTGGGAAGCTACGACCTCGGCGGCGAGGGCCGGCCCTCGCACGAGTTGGCGACGAGCACGGAGCCCTGCGCGATGTGCCTGGGGGCAATCCCCTGGTCCGGCGTTCGGCGGGTCGTCTGCGGGGCTACGGGCGAAGACGCCTGCGCCATCGGGTTCGACGAAGGGGCCAAACCGACCGACTGGGTCGGTGAGTTGCACAAACGGGGAATCGAAGTTGTGCGAGGCATTCTACGAGAGGAAGCACAGGCCGTGTTGCGGCTATATTCTGAGTTGGGCGGCACGATCTACAACGCCGCAGGCGGCACATAGTCCGTCGGGCCGTTCCGCAGGCCCGGCCACGCTCCTCACTGCCGGACCGGCAATGGAATCCCTTCCGGAACCTTCGACGCCGGCGGCGCGTTCGGGTCGGGCAGGGCAGGCGCAATGCCAAGATGCTTCTCGATGCGGGCAAGACGCTGGTCCAACTGCGTCAGCTTCGCATCGACGGAGTCAATCTTGACGGTCAGGACCTTGAGATCGGCGGCAAGGTCGGCGAGGTTTCGCTCGGTCATGTCCATGTGCCGCTCCATGAGGCGCTCGTAGGCGCTGATCGCACGGGCCGCATCGGATTGCGTAGTCGGAACGCTATAGACCTGGGCCTCAACCTCATAGCCCTTGCGGTCCCGCCCGGTCGAGGCCGACAGGCCAAGAACGACCACACACGCGACAACTATGGCCGCGACACAATGGACTCTGTAGCTCGGTGTCATCTGGACGCTCCTGTCATTCCCCAAGAACGAGATCGCAGAATGTGCTATGCACACCTTTCCCATTGGATGGACCTCGATGCCGGTGCGCACAGCGCACCCCACATGACTACTATCGGCAGGCGAGCAGCGAGAATTGAGATGTGTTTTCGGACTCGAGCGATATTCCGGGCGATCAGTCGGCATCGGTCGGCGGGACAATAGGCTCCCACTGAATCCGGGCGGCGCCGAGGATCGTCCCGGTGGCGTAGGCGACGTCCACAAGCGAGATCTGATAGTCCGCCAGGGCGCGAATCTCGGACGTTTGGGCATTGGCAAAATTGAACTGGGCGTCGAGCACATCCGTACTGGTGCTCATGCCGACCTCGAATTCCCGCCTCTCGGCCTCGTACAGGCGGGCATTGACGACCGTGTTCTGCCTGGCGGCCAGAATACGCTGCCAGTTGGCCTCGACCTGGTCGATGGCGTTCAAGACCTCCAGCTTGATGATTTCCTCCCGGTCGGCCCGGCTGGCAAGACGTTGGCGGTGCTGGTAGATCGCCTGCCGCAGCCGGCTCTTGGCCGCCTCGTTGCCAATGGGGACGACCAGTTGCAGGCCCAGGCGTTGGTTCACGAAGTTACCGGCGGAAAGCATGTCAAATGACTCATTGCGGGTCTCTCCGGTGCCGCTGATGTTGTATGTGTAGTCGAGGCTGGCCAGCGGAAGCGTCTGGTTCCGCGCGACGTCCACAGTGCTGGCATCTTGAAGAAGCTGGAGTTGCAGCTCGAGCAATTCCATGCGGGAATCGAGGGCCTGTCGAACAAGTCGGGCCTGTTCCATATCGTAGCGGACCGGGTCCGGCGAAGTGACTGGAACGATCGCGGTGGGCGTCTGTATGTCCATGCCTGCCTTGTTGACAACCCGCTTGAGCTCCCGTTCGCGATCTCGCAGCGTGTTTTCGGCTACGATGATGGCCTCCAACTGCTGGGCCACTCCGGATTCGGCGCGGATGACTTCGACTTGGGGCCGCTGGCCCGCATCGACGAGGCGGCGGGCCCGTTCGAGCTGAGCCTGTGAGAGTTCGTACTGCTGCTGCCTCACCTCGAGTTCCCGACGGGCGGCATAGAGGCGCCAGTAGACGCGATCGATGGCCGCCAGAACCGTGATGATGTCGAGTTTCGTGCGGGCGCCGACGATGTCCCGGTTGTAGGCGGCAATCCGGATGGAATGGGTGTTGACCCATTGCCCCGCGTTCCTCAGCAGCGGATGGCTCACCGAGACCGAGAGCGAGTCCTCATAGGATGGATTGAAGGGTCTGTCCGCATTCAGATCCCGAGTCCGCGCATCGGCGAGGTCGAAGGTCACGGTGCCGCCGGTTCGCAACGGGACCCGAACGCCCAGGTCCCCCTGGACGCGCTCGATCTGAGACGTGCCGACGGCCGGGACAAGGGTGTCGCTGACGAGAACAGCCCTGCCTTGGGGCTGGTCCGACTTGGCGAGGTTCGCGTTGGCGAAAAAGGATGCTTCGAACGCGGCCTCCTCCTCGCTGAGCCGGGCGGCGGCGATGGTCGGGCTGATCAGGCTGGCCTTGAGTTGCAGATTGTTCTCCAGGGCCAGGGCCCGGCATTGTTCGAGCGACAGTTCCATCGTTGCAGGCGGCTCGTTCGGTTCCGATGCCACCTTGTTGGGATCGGCCTTCTTGAGTTCCAGCGATTCGATCTCGTGAATCTTCTCGCGAACTTTGGCCGCCAGGGCCGGATCATAGTCCGCCGTATGGGGGTGACAACCCATCGCCAGGACGACAAGAAACCACAGCGTACCCAGCAACCGCATGCCTCGGAGAATCGTGCATTTACTCATGCCTGAGCGCCTCAATAGGATCCAACCGTGCGGCCTTGATGGCCGGAAACATTCCAAAGAAAACACCGACCGAGCCGGCGAAACCGAAGGATAGGCCAATCGCCCAGAGCGGAATGTAGGCCATGTCGAGACGCGCGCCGGGAATCTTCGCGATCAGGCTCGTGAGCCCCTGCCCGATCGCGGTCCCCATCAGTCCGCCGAACAGGCACAGCACAACCGCCTCGACCAGAAACTGCAGGAGAATCGCCGAGGGCCGGGCCCCCACCGCTTTGCGCAGACCGATTTCACGGGTCCGCTCGGATACCGAGACGAGCATGATGTTCATGATCCCGACGCCGCCGACGAGCAGGGAAATCCCGACGACGCCGCCGGCGACCGCCGTGACGCCCATGGCGATCTTGTTGAAGCCCTTGAGGATTTCCTCGATCACGTCCATGCGGAACGTGTCCGGATCGCCCGGCTCCAGCCGCCTGGATTGGCGAAGGAAGAACCGCAGTTCCGCCTGGGCCTCGGAGGAGAGATCCGGGCTGCGGCAACAGGCAATAGCGTAGATCCAGGGGTCCCACAGCCGCCAGGCGGTGGGGAAGGGAATGAAGACCTCTTCGGAGGAGCCCATCTGGCCGAACATGCCCGACTCCACGCGGTTCTCAACGACCCCGACGATTCGGAAGCTGCGACGGTCGATGATGATCCGCTTGCCGATGCAGTCCTGTTCGAGCTGCAACTTGTCGCGGACCCTGGGCGTAATCAGGCACACCTGCCAGCCGTTTTCCTCATCCATCAACGTGAACGGCCTGCCGAGAGTCACCGAGCGATTCTCGATCTTGTGCCAGGACGGGTTGATGCCATAGATGCGCGCCCCGTCAATGTTGTGGACACCGTAGTTGACCGCCCGTCCTCTCTCCACCATCAGCGTGTAGTCCGAGATGGACGGGCATCGATCCAGCAGGCCCTCGAACTGCTCGGGCCGAAACCGGATCACGCGCCAGTTGAAATTCTTGAACCGGCCCGTGCGGGGCCAGTCCGGGCTGATATAGATCTTGTTCGTGCCTAAGGACTCGAAGTCCCGCAGGATCTTCGCCTTCAGGCCGGTCAGAGCCGCAATCACGGCGGTGACGGATGCCACGCCGATCACGATCCCGATAGTGGTCAGAGCCGAACGCGTCTTGTTCGTCCAGATCTGGCCGAGCGCCAGCCGAACGCTCTGAATCAGTAGAACCGTCAGCGCCAGTGGGGCGGTCAACAGCCGAAGCATGTAGGTCTCCTTGTCGAGAGCGAGGAACTCACGCTCACGAATCTATCCGAAGAAGAAGCACGAAGCACAAATGACCGAAACGCTTTCGCTCGCTCGGTGACTCGTTTTGAATTTAGGGTTTCGCTCATTTGAATGTGTTTCGGATTTCAACTCTCTGTTTTCCATGCCTCAGGCGTCTCCGCTCCCATCGCCACCCGCCGGTTTGCGCCCGTCTGCTCATCGGCCACGATCTTGCCGTCACGCATTCGCACGATTCGCTTGGCATGGTGGGCGATGTCGTCTTCATGCGTGACCATGATGATCGTCTGGCCGTCCCGGTGCAACTGCTCGAACAGCGTCATGATCTCGAAACTGGTGCGGGTATCCAGGTTCCCCGTCGGCTCGTCGGCCAGCAGGATGCTCGGCCTGTTCACCAGGGCGCGGGCGATGGCCACCCGCTGTTTCTCTCCGCCGGAGAGCTGGTTCGGACGGTGCTTCACGCGTTCGCCCAGGCCGACCTTCGCCAGGGCTTCTTTCGCCCGGACCTTGCGGTTCAGCCACCCTTCGCCGCCGGCATAGAGCAGCGGCAACTCGACGTTCTTGAGGGCGTTCAGGCGCGGCAGAAGCTCGAACGACTGGAAGACAAAACCGATCTGGGCGTTGCGGACACGGGCCAGCCCGGCGGCATTGAGCCGGGTCGTATCCCGCCCATCCAGCTCGTAGGTCCCGCACGTGCAGCGATCCAGACACCCGAGAATGTTCATCAGGGTGCTCTTGCCGGAACCCGATGGGCCCATGATCGCCACATATTCGTTCCGGCCCAGTTCAAAATCCACGCCGTCGAGCGCATGAATGGATTCCACACCCACCTTGTAGATGCGTGTGACCGCTTCGAGCCGGATCACTTTGTCATTTGCTCTTGTTCGGGTCATTGGCGTCCTTTGCGCCCGCCGTCTTCTTGGCCTCTTCCTCCGCCTTGGCGTCGCGCTCGTCCTTGATGGGCTGGTCGTGTCTCATCTTCTCCAGTTCCTTGTACGGCCCGACGACAACCTTGTCCGTCTCGGTCAACCCCGATTCAATCACCGTGTGCGTCGTATTGCTGGCGCCGATCTTCACGGGCACCGCCACCGCCTTGTCGTCCCGGCAGCAGTAGACGACCGAGGCAAATGCTTTCTTCTTCTCTTCCTCGCTGAGCTTGTCGCGAATCTCCACGGGCAACTCGTCCACCTTCCGTCCCAGGACCGCCTGGCTCGGCAGAACCAGGACGCTCGTGTGAGTCGCCACCTCGATATCCACGTCGGCCGTCATGCCCGTGAAAACCCGCTCATTGGGATCGACCAGCAGCACCTCGGTCTCGTAATACTTGGACCCGTCGGTCCCGCGTTTCTGGCTCAGGGCGATCGTCTGCACGACGCCGGGAAAGACCTTGTCCGGCCAGGCCTGGATGTTTGCGCGGGCTTTCTGTCCGACTCGGAGCTTGCCGACATCCGACTCATCGACCTGGGCTACGACCAGCATCTCAGAGAGGTCGCCGACCTCCATGATCACGGTGCCGGGGTTGTTCATCGTTCCGACGATGGCGATCTCACCGACCTCCGCTTCGATCCGCGTGATGGTGCCGTCGATGGGGGCTGTAATCGTCGTATAGCTCAGCGCCTCATGCGCCTGGGCGATACGGGCGTCCGCCGCTTCCAGGTTGTGCTCCAGCACCTTGAGGTTCAGCTCCGCGGATTGGAGCGTGTGCTGAGCGGCCTCGTACTGGGCCTGTAATTCCTCCACTTTCAGCTTGGCCTGGTCGAACTCTGCCTGGCTTATGTCGTTCGCGGCGACGAGCCGGCCCTGCCGCTGAAGGTTCGTCCTGGCCTGTTCCAGCGTTGCCATCGTGCCAAGCAAGCCGGCCTTCTGGCTGGCGATTCTGGCCTTCTCGACCTCAGTCTGGGCGGCCTGGGCGTCCCGACTGGCCTGGGCCAACCGCAGACTGCTCTCCAGGTCCTTGGAATCGAGCTGCACGAGGACCGACGGCGGGACGGGCGGGTTGGCGTTGGGATCGCCCTTGGTGACGTAGGCCCCCTCCTCATAGGGCAGAGCCACCACCCGGGCCGAAACCTTGGCGCTGATTTCGACGTTTCTCTTGGGCTCGATCTCGCCCGGGGCACTGACGAACTCGATCAGATCGGCATGCTCGACCGGCTCGATCCGCACAATTGTGGGTTTTTCGCCGCCGATCTTGCGTCTCTTGACTACGAAGCCCGCGGCCAAGCCCACCACCGCTATGGCAACGAAAACGATAATCAAAATGCGAAGTTTTCTCACACGTGCGCCCTTCCAAGCACTTGACGTCCAAGACCGCAAACCCGTCTGGGTCCCACATCAATAGACGCGTCAGGCCGACATTCATTGCTATCGTGCACCAGGAAAAGCCGGATTTCCCCCGAGACCTTTGCCCTCCCCGGACTCCTCTCGGCCTATCCGCATCGCATAACCGTGGCTGCACCTTGTTGCACGCCGTCCGTCGCGAAAACTATAGTTTATCGCGGCCGTCGGTCCGTTGCAAGCAGACCGACCGAATTGCACAACTGGGCAAACACCCGGCAGTGTGCCATCGGCACGTTACCGTTTTGTTACGGCTTCGTCTCATCTTCGTGATTGGGCGGAGAATAGGCGGGGGCGGCCCCTCTCGGGGCAGATAGAAAAAGGGCGTCGTCTGGCACAACGACGCCGGAGAAAAAGATGAAACGGTTTTCAATTTCTTTATCGGCGAGCGCTATCCGAAATGACCAGTTTTTTTGTAGAAGAAATACGGACCAGGAAACCTCCCGCCGCCGTCCGTCCGATAATCCGTGCTGGTCCTATAGAATTGACGCCTGACGTACTCCAACCTGCCCAAACAACGGATGGGAATGGGTTTGCACAGGCCGGGGGAATCGGTATAATGATCCCATTCAGTTGGGTTGCTGTACATACACCGCAGGAATACTAAGGAGTCACTTATGCTTCTTCCAAGATTCATAAGCAAATTGTTGGCCGTGCTGCGGGGTAACGTGGCCCCTCCACTGATCTTCCTGTCGGTGCTGCTGGGGTTCTGGGTGGGCATGATGCCCGGCTGGTCGGGCCTGCACACGGCGCTGGCCGTGCTGGTGCTCGTGCTGAACGTCCATATCGGGCTGTTCCTGCTCTCGCTGGGCGCGGGCAAGGCCCTGAGCCTGGCGATCGCGCCCGTGCTGTACCATGTCGGCATCTGGGTACAGGGGCATCTGGACGGGCTGCTGTCGGCCCTGTCCTCCATCCCGGTGATCGGCATCACGGACTTCCGTCGATTCGCACTGGCGGGAGCCCTGGTTGTGGGACCCCTCGTCGGCGCGATTGCCGGTGTGGCCCTGGCCATCTTCGTCATCAACTTCCGCCGGATGATGGTCAAGTTCGACGAGAAATCCGAGAAGTTCCGCACGTGGTACTCCAAGACGTGGGTGCGAATCCTCGACCGGATCCTGATCGGCAAGCGGACCAAAGACGTCAAGTCGATGTTCACCAAGGCCAAGTATGTCCGCAAGGTCGGCGTCGTGCTGGCCGTCCTCCTCGTCGCGGGTTTCCTCGTAGCCGTGCACTTCATTCAGGACACGGCGGTCAAGGCCCATGCCGCCGACACGCTTACCAACGCCAACAAAGCCGAGGCAAACCTCGCGGAGCTGGACATCAACGTGCTCGGGGGCCGCGTCGCTGTCACCGGCGTGCAACTGACCGACCCCAAGAACCCGATGCAGAACCACACGGTCGTCGGAAAGATCGAGGCCGATGCGAGCATGTACGATCTGCTGCTCGGCAAGCTCGTGCTGGACAAGGTGGCGATCACCGACGTGAAGTTCGACCAGCTCCGGCAGGCCGCGGGCAGGGTGCTGGAGGTCATCACGCAGGAGAAACCCTTCGATCCCAATACCTACAAGGTCGATTCCAACGATCTGGCCAAGCTCGACAAGTACGTCAAGGACGCCAAGAAGATCAAGGAGCAGTTGGAGAAGCTGCGGAACTGGCTGCCGGACAGCAACGAGACGCCGGTGGCCAAGGAGCCGCCGCACAAGTACCTGGACTATCTCCTCGCCAGGGCGGCGACCGCGCCCTCGCCGCGGATGCTGGCCAAGCAGGTGCTGGCGGACAAGATCGAAATCCCTTCGGCCCTGTTCGGCAACAGCAAGGTGGAAATGACGAATCTCAGCGAGGCCCCGACGGCAGCCAAACTGCCTGTCACGATGCAGATCCGGTCGTACGCAACGCCCGCCCTGCTGAAGCTGGTGATGGATTACTCGAAAGGCGACACACCACAGGTCTCCGGCACGTTCGAGGGCTTCGACCTGAGCAAGATGCAGTCCGGGTTCTCGGAGAACGCCGGTCTCCAGTTCCAGAAAGGCCTCGCCTCCGGAACCTTCAACGGCGTCTTGACCAAGGAGCGGGTGGACGTGACGCTCGCCGTCGGGATCAAGGACCTCAAGGCCACCGCCGCGGGCAAGGGCGTGCTCGGCCTCGGGGCCGCGGAGACCTCGCGGGTGATGGACATCCTCAACGAGCTCCAGACGACGATCCGGATCGTGGGCCCGGTTACCGAGCCGCGGCTGGTCTTCGACACGAAGGGACTGACCAAGGAATTCCAGGATGCCCTGGTCGCTGCCGGCAAGCAGCGGCTCCAGCAGGAGGTCGATAAGCAGATCCAGGAACAGCTCGGGGACAAGATCCCGACCGAACTGCAGGAAAAGCTCAAGGGCTCCGGCAAAGACATCGTCGAGGGCCTGGGCAGCCTGCTCGGCGGTAAGAAAAAGCAGGAGGAAAAGAAGTAACTGCCAAATCCAGGAAGGCTGCGGTCACGCCGGCCGCAGCCTTCTTCCTATCTGCCTGCCCACCACGAGGCCCTGCATGATGCGGCGCCGACACGGTGACTCCGTGAAATCTTTCCCGCCGATCTGCGACTAATCCATAGAGTTGATCCGGGCTGAAGAGCCCACAGAGAAAGGGCACGTGTGCTCTTGTGCCGGATAAGACGCACGTGCCCTGACCTTGGCTGTTGATGTCTACGGCCGCACGACCCGGCTGTAGATTCGCACGTCGTCGATCAGGCCGGACCAGAAACTCCCCGATTGCATGCTGCCGCCGCTGCCAAGGATGAATTTGGCCTCCAGCAGGCTCACTTCGCCCAACGCCTCTCTGACGGTCTCCTTGTCATCCACGTACAAAACGCGATCTGCGCCGTCCCACACCAGGACCACACGATGCCACTGCCCGTCGGTGACCACCACATCGGAAAACAGCGGCGTTCCCGCACGATCGGACTTGCTCAAGTCACTCATGAGGCTGCCGTCGATCGAGTTCGTGTACAGCCATCTCGCGCCGCCCTGCGAGGAAAGGATGGCTTGCCCGGGGGCNNTCATCGATCCCGTCGAACGCGAGGGCGCCGCCGATCTTGCCCTCTGGCTGCCAGGCCGGACCACCCATGACCATGGCGTCGTGTCCCCCGGCGCTGTCCGCAGCGGTCATGCCCTCTGTCTCGTCGAGCCTCCAATGCGCAATGAGGCTCCCGTCGACGGCTTCCTTGCCGATGTACTCGGCCAGCACCTTGAGGTCCTCGACATCGACAACGCCATCGCCCCAGGCGAACGGTCCAATGTCACACAAGGGATCGTTCCCGCCCAACTGCACGACCATAATGAGAAGGTCCCTTCCATCGACCTTGCCATCGCCGTTGAAGTCAACGATCGGGATGATCGGCGCCAGCCACAGGTCGTCACCGCCAAGGGGTTCCCCGTTCTCCTGAGCTTCATAGACGTAGGCCCACTGCCCATCGGGTGTTACTGTTACACCCCCTAGCTCGGCACGGGATGTATTGAAAGAAGGCCCCAGGTTCACCGGTTCGGTCCAAGCCGCGCCTTTGAAGGAGCGACGGGTCATCCACATGTCCCAACCGCCTAATCCGCCCAAACGGCTGTCCGCGCCTATGAAGAGCGTCAGGCCATCAGGGGAGATCCCCATGGGAAAGTCACGTCCGGAAGTGTTGACCATGGGACCGAGGTTCACCGGCGGACCCCACGGGTCCAAGGGGGTGGCCCGCGCGCTCACGAAGATGTCCGCCATGCCAATGGTGCCCGCGCGCCAACTGCTGTAGAACAATTCCAGATCATCGGGCGAGATAATCCCAACATAGTCGGTGCCCCAGCGTCCGTCACTGCCTCCGTCGGGCCCGTTGAGGACCGGGCCCATGTTGACGCGGGGCTCCCAGGGCGCGTCTTTCGTAGGCCGCGTCGCCGTGTACAGGTCCGGGAGGTAGCCGGTGGTCTGTGCATACAAGTATAATGTCAGGCCGTCTGACGATATGCTCGAAGCACGGTCGTAGCCGGTGCTGTTGATTCCCGGGCCCAGATTGACCGGTCGTCCCCAGGGGTCGTTGACACTTGCCCGCTTGCTCATCCAGATATCGTCGGCGCCGTGTCCGCCGGGACGATTGGAGGCAAAGTACAGCTCCAGGCCATCAGGTGAGATGATCGGCCAATTGTCATTCTGCGGAGAATTCACGGTGGGCCCCAGATCCACGCGCTGGCCCAACACGAAATCCGCACGTGCTGTTGGGACCTGTGGGTCCGGCAGCAGACAGACGGCCAACAATGACATGACAACCATTGGAGTCTCAAACACTTTCATCTCACACCTTCCTTTCTGCCAGAGGGCAGCACGTAGTAGTACCATTCCGTCTTCCTGCCTTTCCATGAAGGCAACGAGTTGATGATCGGAGGGCCCGGTGAAAGCTCGCATAAGAGCCCACGGCCCGGCGAGGTCAAAGCCCGGAGGGAACCCCGGACGGAGAGCGGCCCAATACCGCCGCGCGTCGGCCCGCAGCTTGGCGTCCTCGTGCAAAGACCGGTAGTGCCCAGCGCGATGGAGGTAGTTGTTGGCATCGGCGGGGTCGGCGGCAATCCTGCGGGTCCAGAGAGCCGCCAGTTCCCGCGAGTGCTCGTCTATCGTCTGCGCGGGGCCCAGCGCTGCGACGATGGAGTCCTTTGGATCAAGGTCGGCCGTCCAGACCTCAAAGAACGGCGGACCCAGGTTGAAGGCCAGCTTCTGACCCTGTCGGGACCAGGAGCCTACATCGACCTGGCCATCCAGAATCTCTACCGGCTCATCGTGTCCAAACCGGCAGATCCACAGCCCCCCTTTCTTCTCGGCGCTGCGGTTGCCCCCCACAGAGAGTTCATCGCCCTTCGGGGACCAAGCCACCCCGCCCCAGAGGGGAGAAGGGAATTGCCACTGGGCCACCGTGGTCTGCGAAGCCACGTCCATGACCTTGAGTAGACGGCCGTCCACAAAGGCGAACCGCTGACCGTCCGGCGACAGGGACGGGTAGAAGATCGAGCACCCGGCGATGCGCTTGGGCGCGGCGTCCAAAGCGGTTATAGAGATCGAGTATAGTGCCTGGTCTACCCAGGAATGATAGTAGACACAGGTGGAGTCCGCACTCCAGGACGGGCAGTGCCCTCGGGCCAGACGCCGGGGCAGCGTCCCATCCGCTTTCATGACCCAGACCTCTTCATCCGCCCGTGGCTGCTCATAATTTCTGCGCTCAACGGTAGCCAGTTCCGACAGCCGCAGCGCCTGGCGATCCCGCACGAAGGCGATGTACTGGCCGTCGGGAGACCAGGCCGGGTCCTTGCCGGGGGCGATCAAGAGGTCTGTCTCCTTCGTGGCAGGGTCAAAGACCGCCACGCCGCTGTAGCCATGAACGCCCAGACTGAACGCCAGCTTCTTCCCATCCGGCGACCAATTCGCATTGAACCCATCAGTGGTCACACGCCAGCCGCCCTTGGCCGAGAGGCTGCGATAGGTCGCTTCGGCTTCCACCATCGGCAGGAAGGCGGACCCCGCCGGCTCACGGTCGGGTGGATGCCAGGAGCGTCCAGCCGCCAAAGTATCAAAGACATACTTGGCGCACCAATCCTCAAAGCGGGCGCGCGAGTCCGGGCCGGAGCGGACGATCTGATGGAACAGGGTCCTGGCCTGGTCGTAATTGCCCAACGCCGTCAAGGCACAGAACGTGTCATACTGGAACACAGGCCTGTCCGGCCAGAGTCTGAAACACTCCTGGGCCTCTGCAATGACACGCTCATAATCCCCCATCTGCAGAAGGGTCTCGCATCGCTGCGTGGATAGATCAACGGAACCGAGGTCGTCGTTCGGTGTGAGGGCAAGCGCGATGTCATAGTCGTCGAGTGCCTGGGCAGGGCGACCCAGTTCCCGCCAGGCAACCGCGCGCAGGGAGTAGCCCAGGGGGTCACGGGGTCGCAAGATCGTCATGACAAGGGCATCATCTTTCAACTGGTCGTATTTCCTCGACGCATAGTAGGTGAAGGCGCGTAGTCGGCGGGCTTCATAATGCGTGGGGTCGAGTTGGAGAGCCTTGTCGAGTGAGGCAAGTTGCTCTCTGACCGTTAGGGCTGTCATCGCCCGCAGGAAATACGCTTCGGCGATCTCCGGAAGCAGGGCCTCCGCCTGCTTGCGGTGCTCCTCAACCTCCTTGAGCTTCCCGGCACCCGGCGATTCACTCTCCCACAGAATACGAGCCAGCAGTGAATGGGCCGCCCCGGCCACCTCGGGCCGTTCGTTGAGTAACCCCTTCAGGATGGCCACCGCTTCGTCGGGATGACGGTTGTCCACGAGAATGGTAGTCTGAAGAAGCCGGGCTTCCGGCCCCACATGCCTGCTGTCCAGAATCGGCCTGATTGTCTCCAGGGCCGCTTCTCGCTCCGCCTTGGCATATTCTTCACGGGCCTGGGACAGGATGCCCCTGTGCTTGAAACCTTCCGCCTCTGCCAGTTGGGCCCGATCCCGGTTCCACATCGACAGGATCACGACCACCACGCCGGCGACAACCGCCAGCGCAAAGGCGCCCAGAACTTCAGCGCGGTGTCTGCGAAGGAACTTGCGAAGACGGTACGTTGCACCCGGCCCTCTGGCGAGGACCGGCTCGTGCTCCAGATGCCGCCGGATGTCCTCGGCCAGGCCGCTGGCGGTTTCGTACCGCCGGGCGCGGTCCTTCTCCAGGGACTTCATGACGATCCAATCGAGATCGCCGCGGACCTGCTGGTAGGGTGTGCCATGCACACCTGTGGCACCCCCGCCCTCGGGGGTGACCCCAGCCGAGGGCGGCTGCTTGGTTCCCCCAGCCG
>DCUI01000097.1 GCA_002327785.1 Phycisphaerales bacterium UBA2218 | reverse complement strand
CGCACTTTCCCTCCGCCCTTCACACGTGTTCACAACCACGAGAGCCAGTTACGAACGCCCGTTCGACGACCTGGTAGATCCGCAACCATTCTTATCTCGGTGTGCCAGGATCGAGCTTACAGGACAAGGGCTTGGCGGTGTCTTCGCCGAACACTGCAAGCGCATTGCCGAGATGGAAGGGCTGGGCCGCAAACCCCTGGACGCCTACGTGAAGCTTGCGGAGAGGTGTGGGAGCAACTGCCGGGCAATGCTCATGGCGATTGAGGCCGGCGAGATGCTGTCCTGAATGGGGCTGTGCAGCCATGGTTTTCGAGAAAGCGGTTGGCATCTCCGATATTAGGGCGGCCGCTGGTGCTACAAGGGGCATCACTGTCGGCATGTGGCCGAAGGTAGGCGACCGACTCTGTACCCGGGAGCTGTGCCAGGAGGCCGCGTGGTTGGCCTGGAATCCCCGGTGAAACGCCGGGGCTATCCGATGTATTTTCCATAACCCGTCATTTTTCGACAGTTTTGTTGAATAGCCTTGCAATAGAGGCCGAAAGAAGATATATCTTCCAGATACTGTCATATGATGACAGTATCATGGGAACCATGAGGCCAATGAATGAACAAAGTGCCTGAGAGAGTATTCGAGTCGCTGCCCTGGAGCCAGTTCACCAGCCAGGATCTGGCTACCCTGTTTCCCGGCAGTGAAAACCGCCGGTACGGCCTGGTGAAGCGCGCCCTTGCCAGCGGCGAGATCATTCACATCCGCCGGGGCCTGTACTGCCTGGCCGCCAAGTACCAGAGGAAGAGCGTGAATCTCTACGCCTTGGCGCAACACGTCTATGGCCCCTCCTATGTCAGTCTGGAATCAGCTCTGAGTTGGCACGGTTGGATTCCGGAGGCTGTCCACGCCGTCACCAATGTGTCCTTCAAGAAGTCACAGGAGTTCAAAACTCCACTCGGTATCTTCAGCTATGATCGGGTTCCCCAGCAGATGTTCTACAGCGAGGTCGAACGTCTTACCGACGCATCAGGGAACGTGTTCCTGATGGCCACACCCTTGAAGGCCCTGGTGGACTACGTCTACATCCGAAAGAAGGACTGGGCCGGGATCGATCCGGTGGTCAGCAGCCTGCGCATTGAACCAGAAGAATTGGAGCAGGTCACTGAGAGCACGCTCGACGTGCTTTCCGGCAATTACGCCAACTCTCGCGTAAAGCGATTTTTGGAAGGACTCAGGAAGGATTTGAATCGATGAGCGTCAAGCTGATTCAGGACAGGCTGGATTCGTACCACTGCAGGTCGAACGTCGAGGAGGAACACGCGATCCGGGAGATCACGCAGGAGGTGGTATTGGCGGCGCTGGGCCGGACGGAATTCTTCAAACACGCCCTGTTTCAGGGCGGCACATGTCTACGCATCTTCTACGGCCTGAATCGGTTTTCGGAAGATATGGACTTCATCCTCAAGGAGACCAAACGGGACTTCGAGTTGCAGCCGCACCTTCGAGCGGTCTGTGATGAACTCGCGGCCTACGGATACCATGTCGAAATCGCCGATCGCTCCAAGGCCGGCATTGCCGTGAGAAAGGCCTTCCTGAAGGATGATTCTCTGGGCAAGGTCCTTCAACTGAAGTATGTGGATCGATCAGGACCCGCCCGGAAGATCCGGGTCAAGCTTGAGGTTGATACCAATCCCCCATCGGGCAGCGGAATGGAAATCAAGTATGTGGACTTTCCTTTCGTTTCCTCGGTCACCGTCCAGGATAAGCCGAGTCTGTTTGCAGGAAAGCTCCATGCCCTGCTGTGTCGGGAATACATCAAGGGCAGGGACTGGTATGACTTCCTGTGGTACACCAGCCAGGGCATTGGAGTGAACGATGCGTTTCTGTCATCGGCTTTGGTGCAGCAAGGCCCGTGGCGACAACAGGACATTCGGGTCGACGCCGAGTGGTGTCGGACACATCTTGAAAACAGGATCAAGTCAATCGACTGGGCGGCCGCTCGTGAGGACGTACGAAGGTTCGTCAAAGAATCGGAGTACCCGTCGCTGGAGTTGTGGAGCAAAGAGTTGTTCCTCGCTCAGTTGCACAAGATCCAGGGGTGACCAACGGGCCGTTTGGTCAGGGAGGGCATAGTCACATACCGTTTCCAAGGAACAACGTCACGAATGCCTTTATAGAGCGTCACCAGCAGGATGTCATCGGGGTTTTGTAGGGTTTCGACCGACTGCGGTTTCGCGGCACGCTACGGCCGATCTGTTACGCTGGGGGCCTGGATTTGTTTCTGGCCCGAGTGGGCGTGCGATACAAGGACTTCAAGGAGGTCGCCTTGGGGTGGTCGGGGCCAAGCTCGATCTCGTGATATCGTACTACCAGCGTGCCGTGGCTGTCGTGTTGCAGGTGGCTAGATCAGCGGTCTCCACGAGCTCTATGGAAGGAGCGGACCAGATGTGCAAGAAACCCTGATCGTTTCTCGCCATCAGGGTCTGACCATCGGGGGAGAAGGCGACGAAACGGAACATCGTCCCCTCGCACGACAACGTCAGAACCTCCTGCCATGTGGCTGTCTCCCACAATTTGACTGCTTCGTGGCCACTGCTCCCCGCCACCAGACGACGGCTATCCGGCGAGAAGACAACACAATGCGGGGTCTGGAGGAACACGCGCATCATCTGCAATGGCTCTGCCGTCTCCATGTCCCAGACCCGGATGTACCCTTCCTCAAATGTTGCCGCCCCCAGACGGCCGTCCGGCGAGACGTCGAAGATCCGAATGACCTCCCCTCGCTCTCCAGGGAAAAGCTCTCGCGGCGGCGCCTTTGGCTGGGCCAGATTCCAGACTCGCACGTGCCCACCCTGCCCAAAATACCAGCCCGTCGGGCCCATGTTGTTGCTATGCGAGACGGGTATCGGCACCTCGAACGTCCTCTTCATCCGGCCTTCCGGAATATCCCAGAAGCCGAAATTTGCCATCGACCGGTTCTCAGTGAAGCTGGCGGTGACCAGATGCCGACCATTTCCACTGATCCAAACCAGCTCGATGGGACCCGGGTGGTCGAGTACGTTTGTCCGTTCCACGCCCGTGGCCAAGTCCAGCAAACTCAGGCAGTCCTCGGCATCAAGTGCTACCGCCTGACTCGCATCTGGGGACAGAATCACCCGGCAATCCGTCGGGGCTTTCGACTGCCAGCGACGTGTCTGGCGCAAAGTGGCCACATCCCACTGCGACAGTGCACCATTTGGCTCAATGGCAACGATCGACCGGCTGTCTGGCGTGAATACCGCGGGACGCGGCTGGGCCCAGACACCGTAGTGGGTGGTCACCTTGACCGGCAGCGTTCGATAAGGCGGAGTCTCTGTGGGGAGTTGAAGTGGCCATAGAAAGATGGAGCCATCCCGGCATCGGCTCGCAACCATGTTGCCCGCAGGGCCAACGGCGAGCCCATCCACCTCGTCCGGATGACCACGCAAAGCAGCGACCTCCCTACCTTCGGGCCAGTCCCACAGCCGGATGGTCTGATCGGTGCTTGATGAAACCAGATACTCGCCGTTGGGGGCAAATTGGAGATCAGTCACATAGCTACGATGTCCTTCGAGGCTCGCAATTCGTTCGCCGGTTGCGACATCCCAGCGACCGATGGCCGGGTTTCCATAACCCGATGCCACGATAAGGTCGGCGCCGTCTGGAGAGAAGGTCAATGCCGTAATAGTGTCATCGTCAACGTTCCCCGAGAATCGCTCACTCCCGTCGCTTATTCGCAGCACCCGGAAACGGGAGCCGGGTGCAGCCATGGCAACTAGGTGGCCGTCCGGCGAGATGGCGGCTCTCTGGGGCCGATCGAGATTCGGCCGCTCGATGAAGTACTGCCGTCGCACTTTTCCGGTTTTTGGGTCCCAAGTCGTCAGCCTCCATTGAGACTCATCATCAGCCATACGATGGCAGGAGATGGTCAGTAGCAGCCCGTCGTCCGGCGTGAATCCAAGCCAGTGCACATCGGCTTGCAGGCCGAAGCGAACCAGTTCCTGTGAGGCAGCCAAGTCCCACACGACGATTTCATCTCCCTCATCTTGTTGCTGGGCAAAGGCAAGCCAGGAATCCCGTCGCGCGAAGACAGCCAGCCAGCACTCGCTCCGAGTCAGTACCGTCTGCCCCGTCTCGACACTCGCCACCCTCAGTTCACCCTGGACATGCCATAACAACAGGCGCCCGTCATCACTATACTCCAGGCTACGCAATCGCCTGGTCCCGCTGAGGAACACCTTGTGCTCGTCCGGGCGGGTCTGGCTCCAGAGATAGCGCCACTCCCAACCCCTCAGATCTTCTTGTCCCGGCTGGGGCTTCTGGCGATCCAGCAGCGTCCACGCGCGGCCCAGGTTATTCTCTGCTATTGCCTTCTGCACAAGAATCATGTCGGCCGCATAGGCACGTCGGCGGGCCGCCAGTTCCTGCTGCTGGGCCCGCTGACGCAGGGCCGCTTCGCTGGCCTGAGCCGTCTGTGCATCGGCCCTTGCAGATATCGCCCGGTTGCGTTCCCAAAGTGCGTGCCGCCAACCAAACGACGCCAAGGCCAAGCCCACAACCAATGCTACGGCCACCGCGGCGCCGGCACTGTAGAGCAGCTTATTCCGCCGCCAAGCCTTTTGCAGGCGGTACCCGACCGTAGGAGGACGAGCCACCACCGGTTCATTGGCCAAGTGCCGTTTCAAGTCCATCGCCAATTCACTTGCTGTCTCGTAGCGACGGGTCCGGTCCTTCTCCAGGCACTTCATCACGATCCATTCCAGGTCGCCGCGGAGCGCACGACGCAGCACAATTCCGTCAACCTGGCGGTGCTGGGCGATGCGGTTGGAGTCCTCGGGCGTCAGGCCGCTCAAGCGTACACTGGGGGTCTTTGGATCGTGTTCTCGGATGACCTGGCGGAGATGGTCCGGGCTGCCTCGCCGCAGGGTGTCGCTCCCGAACGGCAGAACACCTGTCAACAACTCATACAGGACGGCGCCAAGAGAGTAAATGTCGGATCGCGTATCGATGTCCTGACCGGTCATTTCTGCCTGCTCGGGGCTCATATACTCGGGGGTGCCGATGATCTGGCCCTGTTCCGTACAAAGGGTCCGGTCGGTCAGAGGCTGGCTGACGGCCCGGGCGACGCCGAAGTCGATGACCTTGGGGATCATCTCCTGGTCCTGGATCGTGACCAGAATGTTCGAAGGTTTGAGGTCGCGATGGATGATCCCCTTCTGGTGAGCGTGCTGGACGGCCTCGCATACGTGTAGAAACAACATCACTCGCTGGTCGATTGTCAGCTTGTATCTGTCGCAGTGCTCCGTGATGGGGATCCCTTTGACGTACTCCATGACGAAGTACGGCCGGCCGCTCGGGGCCAGTCCCGCATCATAGACGCGGGCTACATATGGGTGTTCCAACAGCGCAAGCGCTTGCTCCTCCGCCTCGAAGCGTCCGAGCACTCGTCTGGAGTCCATGCCGGGCTTGATGACTTTCAGGGCGACCTCTCGCTTGACCGGTTCGGTTTGCTCAGCCAGATAGACGATCCCCATGCCGCCCTCTCCCAGGACCCGGAGCAATTTGTACCTGTCGATCTGACTGCCTGGGCGTTCCAGGACCCTATCGAGCGGCGCCGTGGGACGGACGGGCTCTTCCGCATCCGAGTCCTCCAAGGCACGAGCCACCAGCCGGTCCATCCGGTTGGATTCGGTCCCGAAGAATGAGTTTCCATGCTCCATGGTTGTCTTTCACGTCGAGAATGTCCCATCTGTGTTGAGTCTTGTGTGGAGATATCCGCAGGACTCGCTCATCGGGTGCGCCTGCTGCCCAGAAATCCGAAAACTCCCTGCAGTTCTTCCTCAACAGCCTCGCCGCATTCGACGGTTTGCCGCACATGCTTCTCCAGGATGCTCCGGAAGAGGCGCTTGGCGGTTTTGAGCATGTTCGCGGCAACGATCTCATTCTCGATGCCGTGTCGTTGACAGATCTCCGCGTAGGGCACAGGCGGTGAATCGCCCATGACGGGTCCTATGAGCCGGTCTTGAAGGACGGCCCAATGGGTCTCCATGCCCTGTCGAACATAGCGATCATGCATTTCGGCCAGGACACGGTCGAGCAGGTCCGCCTTCCAGGCGTAGTTGAAGCTCTGTTCGGCATCGAGGGTGTTCATCGTCTCGATCTGGGCCGGCGGGTGCGCGATATCCAGGGGGACGATTTTCTCGGGCGGGATATGCCTTTGGGTCGACTGCCGTCGCTGCATATCGATCACGTATTGCTTCAGGGCGTGGAGCACAAAGGAGCGAAAGCGGCCTTTCGACGGGTCGGCTCGCTGGATGAGGTCTCGGCCGAGCACTACCTCGTGAAAGAACCCCTGCGTCAGGTCCTTGGCCTGCTCGTTGCCATAACCGCTACGGCGCAGATAGCAGTACACCGGCTTCCAGTACCGTTGCAGCAGCAGGCCGATCATCGCCCGCTCAGGGTCGGGCTGCTGCTGAATACCATCGATCAGAGACCAATGGGTCGTCAGAAAGGTCTCTGCTGTTCCACCCATATCTGTCTGATCGCGAAACGCCATGGCGTCTACTCCCCAACACATCGTCGTGCTCCATCTGACAGTTCATTATACCGCTGATGCCTTTGTCGCGGAATTTTTATGAACAGAACGGCCCGCCGGCGCACCAAAGACCGTCTTCCTGCGGATTCTCAGGCAGAATCAGAATCGAAGCGTGTTTCGGAGATGTAATTCAAGGAGTTTGGCGATGGTACCTAAAGGAAAAACCGATGATGAACGCTTGTGCCCAAAGACCGGTCGCCCGGTCAGAGCCAGGAGATATTGTTGGGCCCGCTGGGTCTTGCCACTGACAGGCTTGGTTTCACTCGCCTGGTTCCTGATCCGGGTGATCCCGAAGCCATCGCGGGCGACGTATCCCTGTCAGCGGATGGCGGCGCCGCTGGCCAGCGGTTTCGTCGTGTGGCTCCTCGGGCTCGCCGGGTCATCGTTGGCGTATCGGCGGGCACGGTGGTTGCTGAGTCAATCAAGATACCTCATGGCAGGCCTCTGCGCCGCCGTAGCTGTCATGCTGATTTGGGGGGCTCTGAGCGTGACAAGCAGCAATCCTGCCGGGGCGGGGGGCGTTACTGCCGAGCCGGCGAACAGTCCCATGGGTATTGCCCGGGGCATTTATCCGGGCCGTGTCGTATGGGTCCGAGACCCTGCGGCAACGAGTTGGGACGGCTCCACCGGTAGCTGGTGGGATGACGACAACACCAATCAGAGTGTCGTCGATTCCATGGTATCCAAAGCTGTTCGAGCCCTGACCGGTCAATCCGATGACGTACTGGCATGGGATGCCTTGTTCCGACACTTCAACCAGACAAATGGCTTCGGGGGCACCGGCTACCAACAAGGAGAAAAGATCGCCATCAAGATCAATCTCAATCAAGATGCCGGCGGCGCCTGGGGACCGGCCGCTGGCATGCCCAGTCCTCACGTGGTGTACGCATTTCTGGATCAACTCATCAACGTGGCACGAATCCCCGGTTCGGCCATCACCGTCTACGACGCTTCCCGGTACATCGGCGATCCGATCCACAACAAGGTCCGGAGTAACCCCGACCCGAATTTCCAGTCCGTGAGCTTTGTCGTCGCGCCGGATCTGGCCCGCAACGGACGGATGGCCGCCGTACACGATCCGAACCAACCGGTCTACACGAACGGGGGGACGGCGTATCTGCCCCGCTGCGTTACCGAGGCCAAGTACCTGGTCAACATGGCGCTACTTAGACCCCACACCGGCTGTGGAATTACCCTGTGTGGCAAGAACCATCTGGGCTCGGTTCGTTTCCTTTCCGCCTCGACACATCAAGGTTGGACACCTGAACCGCTGCATCCTTATGGTGGTCGCAGCAAACCCATGGACACATACAATGTCCTGGTCGAGCTGGACGGGCACAGGCATCTGGCCGGCAAAACACTGCTGTATTTCATTGATGGATTGTATCCGGCCGAGCATGAGAGCACTAACGTTATGAAATGGGTTTCTTTCGGCGATGACTGGTTTTCTGGGATACTCGCCTCGCAGGACCCGGTGGCGATCGACTCGGTGGGATTCGATTTCCTGCGGAATGAGCCGAGATGCACCCAGGTCGTCGGCCGGCCGGAGAACTATCTGCACGAGATGGCACAGGCGGACAGTCCTCCTTCCGGGACCTTCTATGATCCGGAACGTGACGGCATACCGCTGGCGAGTCTCGGGGTTCATGAGCACTGGAACAACGCCGTGGAGAGGAAGTACTCCCGGAACCTCGGTATCGGCGACGGGATCGAACTGGTCGCGCCGTCGCTTGCCAGTGAAGACGGTCCCGTGCGGAACATGACGCAGGGTGCACGGTACGATTTCATCTCCCACGCCATCGAGGAGGCGAACGATGGGGACCAGATCGTGGCCGCCCCGGGCGTGTACAGGGAGAGTGTCAGCTTCGCCGGCAAGGCCGTGACCATCCGCTCGGAGGACCCGGACGATCCGGCCGTCGTTGCGGCCACGATCATTGATGGCGGAGTGCAGGCCGTTGTATTCGGCGCCTGCGAAGACACCAACTCGGTGCTCGCAGGCTTCACCATCACCGGCGCCACGCAGGGCATCTACTGCCGCGCTTCCTCCCCGACGGTCCGCAACTGTCGCATCCTGGACAACGCCGAGGCCGGCATCAAGCTCTGGGAGACGGACGTCGCCAACCCGACTTTCGCCAACTGCATCGTCGCCGGCAACGGCGGGGCCGGGATCGAGATGGGGTCCGCATCCGGCGGCCGAGTTACCAAGTACAACTGCGCCACCGTTCTGCACTGCACCATCGTGGGCAATGCCAGAGAGGGTATCTCGGGTGGCGATCCGGTCGTCGTCAACTCCATCGTGTACGCCAACGGTCTCGGTGGTGGCATCCCCCAGATCGACGCCCACGCCGCCACGGTCAGCGGCTGCAACATCGAGGGCAGCTACCCCGGGGCGGGTAATGTCGATGTTGAGCCAGGTTTCGTCACGCCGGGCTTCTGGACTTCCATCGCCGAGGTGACATATAGTTGGGTCCACGGCGACTACCACCTCTGTGGAGATTCGGCCTGTGTGGATGCAGGCATCGCGGAGGCAATCTTTGGATGGCTCACGACGGACATGGACGGCGACCCACGCATTGTTAGCACACGTCCCGACATCGGCTGTGATGAACAAGCTCCGGCCTTCCAGTAGGACGGCAGGTTGGACCGCGGTTAGCACATCGGCGCTCCGCGTAGCAGCGATATCAGGTGCTACACGCCTGTCTATTGTATCCCATCCCCCGGCGAAGGAACCTGGAAGCAAATATCCACGGAGCGATGGAATGGTCCGCCGGGCAATACGGCGCCGGTGATCTTCACGTCTGAGAAATGAGCGGTAGCCGGGTGGGAGGGATCGTGCGAGGTCACCGCCAAGCCGATATGGACAGTCTCATTCATTGGGATGTTCATCGACACGGACTCATCGGATTCGCTGCCTGATTGTACAGCGTGCCAGTTTGCGCCGTCGGGGGAATGCTCTGCGGTGAGGTGGCTTCCCTCCCGGGTCAGCCTTACCCAGTGGGGAAGCTGCACTGCTCCTGGCGGTGTCCAGGTGCCATGCGTGCGGCCGCCCTGGTCCGGTCTGTTCTGAAACGACACTCGACCCACCGGTGTGACGAGCACCATGGCGTTTGCGGATCTCGCGTCGAGCGTGTTACGGATCATGACGCCCGCTTTGGTCCAGTCGTGCACAGGCTCGATCCCGTCGATGCGGGCCGTGATCGAACCATCACCATGCAGGGTCTGATGAGCGAAATGGAAATCGTCAATGGTCTCCCATATGTCCACACCGAGGCTAGTCACTACGTAGGTGTCTTTGACTCTGTCGTAGTGGCTACCGCCGGCCGCCGTGTCAGAGTATCCGTGGAACAGTTCGTAGCTTTCGGCGTGATGTCCGGCGAAGTAGAACGCTGGCGCCAGGGTCCGCGCATACCCGGGCTCCTTCTCGACGGCTTTGCGCGCCAGGAGCCTGACCATCGGCATCAGGCGCTGTTGAATCTCCGCAGCGCTGCTCAATACAAGAGCGCAGAAGGCCCGACAGCTACCAGCGGAGAACTCCTCCGGCTCTAACGCCTCCTCGAATTCTGCCAAAAACTCCTGCGTGCGCTCATGGCGGATCCACAGGGCGTTGTCCACACGGAGGTAGTGCATATCGACGTGATGTGGGTCCACCGCCAGGATCTTGCCACATCGCTCGATCTCTGTGCGGCAGTGCTCTTCCACGTTCTGGGGGGATGCGAAGGACGCTGCTGTGCCCGCATGAGGCTCCAAATCCCAGATCCAGATTTCGTTGAGCGGCATGCTGAAAGCTACGGCCAGTTTGGGATCTGCTCCGCCGGACCATCGCCCCATGGCGGCCGGCAATCCTGCGACCTTGGCGGCACCTTCCGTCTCCATGTTAAAGACCCAGAGACCCGTCTCCGAGCCGTCCCAGCCACAGACGCTCAACTCACGGCTGTCCGGGGACCAATTGACGAACAGCCCGACGCGGTTCCTTGGAGGGATCAGCCAACGTCGTACGACCTTTCCTTTGGCCAGGTCCCTGATACGGAGCTCGCGGAATTCATGGTCGGCGACATAGCGCTCGTTCGGAGATACGACCGGAAACGCGCTGCAACCACGCAGGACGATCTGTGGCTGGGCCCCCTCGTCATCGATGGCAATGGAATACAGCGTCCCATCGCGGCGGGACGTGTAGTACAGCCGGCTCGGCTCCTTGCCCCAGTGCGGCCAGCCCCCACTGGCGATGCGATGCTGCCGCCTAGTCTCCATGTTCATCACCCACACCTCATCATCGCTCGTGTTTACGGGGCCGTATCCCGAGCGAAACGTCTCGACCCCCAGCCCGGCAAGACGCTGCGGAGGCAGCAGTGTCCGTGCTCTGACGAAGGCAACGTGCCGGCCGTCGGGCGACCATTCGGGGTCTTTGCCCGGGATGGTCAGCAGTTCCGTGCGACCGGTTTCAAGATCCAGCAGAGCCACAGCGTTGATGCTGGCAAAGCCCATAGCGTACAGCAGCTTGGTGCCATCCGGCGACCAGGAAGGATGGAACCCCTGGGAAACCACGCGCCGGCCGTTCTGACTGAATTCGTGGAAGAGCTGCTGGGCCAAGTACACATCTTTGTAGGCAGGGCCGACCGGCGGATTCGCAGATGGGTATGGAGTGATTCCGGATGCCAACATGTCGTACGTCAGTTTGGCGAACTGCATATCGAAAAGGGTCTTGCTTTGCGAGCCGATGAGGCTGGTGCCGAATCCTACGCCCAGGTCCGGCCGATTAAGGTATTGTTCGTAGACCGTGTCCGTCTCGTGATACCGCCCCAACGCCGTCAGCGTCGCCGCGAGTCTGACGGGGTGTAGCGTATCCTGGGGCTCCAGCTCCACACACCGGCGTATGTCGGCCAGCGCGGCCTCGTGTCGCCCCATACGCGTGTAGGTTTGCCAGCGGGCGATGCAGAACCTGGCCTCGCTCGGTTCAAGGCCGATAGCGGTGTCCAGGTCCGCGAGCGCCTCGTCGAACCGGCGCAGCGCCCGCAGGGCGGTGGCGCTCAGAAAGTACCCCTGGGGATCCTCCGGGCGAATGCTCTGCATGCGGTCGGCATCCCGCAGTGTCTTTTCGTAATCATGTTGAGCCAGGCGAATGTAGGCCCTCTCCCGGAGCGAATCGTAGTGCTGCCTGTTCTGTTGCAGTGCTTTGTCGAGCAGATCGAGCTTCTCGCTGACAATCGACGTCGCACACGCCTTGAGGAAGTAGTCTTGTGCCGTACCGCCAATCCGCCTCTCGGCCTCGGCCCGATGGTGCTGCCAACGCTGAACGGTCTCGGTCGCATGGCCGAGTGATGAACCCGCTTGATGGTAGTAGATGGTTGCCAGAATAGAGTGTGCCTGTCCGGAGACATCCGCCGGAGCGTCGAGCAGGCTATCGAGCGCGGCGATGGCCCTGGCAGAATCCTGGTCTTCCAGGAGCAACTGTGCGTGCAGGAGCGTCGCTTGGGAACCCACGTGCGGACTCCGCAAGAGAGGTGCGACGGCGTCCTTTGCTGCGGCGAGCTCGCGCGCATTGAATGCCTCCTGAGCCTCGGCCAAGGCGCGTTGGTGCTCCACAGTCTCGGCATAGAGACGCTGTCGACCAGCCTGAACGGAGGTGCGGAGGGCCCAGAGAGCCATCGCCAGGATGATGACAACTGCCGCCCCACCCACAATCTCCTGCCGATGGCGTCGTATGAACTTCCTGACGCGGTAAGCGAAGCCGGGCGGCGCGGCCGTGACCGGCTGGTGGTTCAGGTGGCTGCGGATATCTGCGGCCAGGGTCTCGACACTGGCGTAGCGCCGTGTACGGTCCTTCTCCATGGCCTTGAGAGTGATCCAGTCCAGGTCGCCCCGGAGCTTGTATTGCAGTGTTCGCACATCGGTCCGGCGTCGCCGAGCCGCCTCGCTGGACTCGGCCGCCGACGTTCTGTTCAACTTCGTGCTGGGCGTCGCCGGCTCCTGCTCACGGATCACATGGCGGACGTGGTCGATGCCACCCTCGCGAAGGGTCTTTCGGTCAAAGGGCAAGATACCGGCAAGCAGTTCGTAGAGGAGGACGCCGAGAGAATACACGTCGGTGCGGGTGTCGATATCCGGGTTCCCCAGGTCCGCCTGCTCCGGGCTCATGTATTCGGGTGTGCCCAGAAGCTGGCCATCTTCCGTATAGAGAGTCCGCTCCGTCAGCGGGGTTCCGATGGCCCGGGCGACACCGAAGTCGATCACACGCGGCGAGGCTTCCTGGTCCTGGACGGTGACCAGAATGTTGGATGGTTTCACGTCCCGATGGATGATCCCCTTCTGGTGGGCATGCTGGATCGCCTCGCAGACATGCAGGAAAAGGGTGAGACGTTCTTCGACCGTCAATTGGTGGTTGTCGCAGTACTCGGTGATGGGGGTGCCCTTGACGTACTCCATGACGAAATAGGGTCGTCCGCTCGGGGCCAGCCCCGCGTCGAAGATGCTCGCCACATGGGGATGATCCATCGTGGCCAGGGCCTGCTGCTCGGCCTCGAACCGCGCGATCACCCGCTGGGAGTCCATACCCGGTTTGATCACCTTCAGAGCGACTTGGCGCCGGATCGGTTCGAGCTGCTCGGCGAGATAGACCACACCCATGCCGCCCTCGCCCAAGATGCGCACCAGCCTGTAGCGTCCAACGTAACCACCGGGCGCCTCCGCGAATTGTTCCACCGAGGCCGCAGCAGCGCCGTCCGAGTCCTCGCCCAAGGGCCAGGCGAGCAGCTCATTGATTCGCTTGGGGTCTGCCCCGAATGCCGATGAATCGTCTTTCATGGCGGTACGCCGACTCGTTGTTGTCTCAGGACCGAGTGCAACCAGGCCCCTGCCTACTATTCTCCGAAAGCTTACAGCCGTTTTTGCTCATTTTCTCCGACTAGTCTGAGGATTTCCTGCCATTCATCGTCAATGTCCTCTTCCGCGAGTACGGTGCTGCGGAGGTTCATCCGCAGCGCGGCCTTGAACCGGCGCTTCACGGTGAGCAGCATGTTGAAGGCCGTTGACTCGCTCTCGATCCCGTAACGGGCGGCGACGACCTTCATGGTCTCTGATTCGCTGTCGCCCAACGTGGGCCGGAGTACCTTGTCGCGAAAGAGGCACCAATGTGTTTGCAGGCCCTCGCGTTCGCAGTCGGCCTGTACTTGGGCCAGTGTCCGGTCCAGAAGTTCGGATTTCCACGCATACGCAAAGCAATCCTCGGGGCTGCGTTCGAGAACCATCTCCGGCAGCTCGGGCAGGTCGGCGATGTCGAGCGGAACGAGCTTGTCCCTGGGGATGTGCCTCCGGGCGGATTCCTTGCGCTTCTGGTCGATGATGAACTGATCCAGGGCATGCAGCAGGAATGAGCGAAAACGCCCCTTGGTGGGGTCCGCACGCTCGACCAGGGGCCGGATGAGCACGATCTCGTGAAAGAACGCCTGGGTGAGGTCCTTGGCCTCCTCGTTGGGGTAGCCCTTCCGCCGCAGGTAGCAGTAGACCGGCTTCCAGTAGCGCTCCAGCAACAGACCAATGAGGGACCGATCCTTGTCCTGATGCTCTCGGATCCCCTCGATCAAGGACCAGTGGGTCGTCAGGAACGCCCCTTGCAGTCCTCCCATGTCCGTCTGGTCTTTCCGGCTCATCATTCTGTGCCCCATCGAGCTACTGGATTGCGTCGATGCCACGCCGTCTATGATAGCGTGTGGGGCCCTGTCGTTGAACCCTCCGCGGGATTCTTTCTATCTCGACGGAAGAAAACCTCGACGCAGCGAGCAAAACTCGCCCCGTCCTTACGGAGCACTACATGAGAACAGGTCGTCAGAGGCGACGGCCACAGGATTCCATACGACAGGGGTAAACCGACATTGGAAAGGAGCAAAATCATGTCAACGAAAAAGAAAATGATGGTCGCGGGATTGATGAGTTTAACTGCATTGTGGCTTGTTACCGGCGGAAAGATTATGGCCAATGACGAGGACACGCCAGTAGAGCGTCCGTTAATGATCCACGGCGATATGACAGCTACTGTTGACTGGTCGCAAATGGGCATCGATGAAGAAGGGCGACCGTTCGTGCCCTGGACGTCGAAGGCGTCTCAATTATGTACCGAGGGCTGGAGCACAAACATCGGAAGCGGGGTTTTGTACCTTGATACATTCGACTCCGAGGGCAGCGGCCTATGCACCTATACAACTGGCGATACCATCGAGTGGGATTCAGTCGAGGAGTTCGGCACGCAGCACACGACGGTTACCTTCACAGGCGGGACCGGGCGGTTTGAGAACATCAGCGGCGGGTTCAGTTTCGATTACACTATCCTGAATCAAGAAGTAAACGAGGAGGGCAATCCAGTCAGCCTGACCAGCAGCTACTGGGGCGCCGGCACGATCACGTACTGAGCCAAACGCCACGAATACCGGCAGAGCCACCGCTCTGCCGGTGCTCGAGCGAGCATCCGATGGTGTTTGCATGAAGCAAATGGACGGTGATGACAGTATCTGGGCAGGTTGTCTGCATGGTACTGATCGAACGCAGTGGACTGAGACCAAGATAGGAGCACAATCATGCTTGTAGGAGAGAAACCAGCGTTTTCCAGGCCTCTACTGGTTGTATGCATGGCTGTCCCGATCATTAGCCACACATGGCTGGCGGTGCCGGCACGGTCCGATTTCGTCTTGGGCGAGGCGGTCCATCTGAGCCCGACGATCAATCCCGCCGGTTGTCCCAATCTCTCCGCCGACGGCTTGGAGTTGTACTTTGCCTCCTATCGTTCCGGTGGATACGGCGACGCCGACCTCTGGGTAAGCACACGAGCCGGCAAGGAGGACCCCTGGGGGGAACCGACGAATCTGGGCGCCAAAATCAACTCCTCCGGCACGGAGTGGTTTTCGACCATCTCCCAGGATGGCCTTTCACTGTATTTCTGCTCGACTCGGCCTGACGGATTCGGGGGGGCGGACCTGTGGCTAACGACCCGGAGGGCGAAAGGCGACGACTGGGGTACGCCCGTGAATCTCGGTTCGACGATCAACAGTGCGGCAGATGAGCACCAGCCTAGCCTCTCCCCGGACGGCTGCACCCTCCTGTGGTGTTCATCCCGACTTGGTGGCCGGGGTGGCATTGACATCTGGATGGCGAAGCGCACAACGAAGAATGATCCATGGGGCGCAGCCGAGGACCTCGGGGCACCCGTCAATAGCGAGGCTGACGATGCCCGGCCGAACCTGTCATCAGACGGCCTGGCCCTATTCTTTCGGTCAAGCCGGCCCGGCACATTTGGCGGCCCCGACCTGTGGCTCACGACGCGGGCCACGATAGGCGACGCATGGAAAGAGCCCATCCATCTCGGGCCACCGGTGAACACTCCGTTCTGGGAGTGCGGCCCGAGTATTTCCCACGAGGGTTCCCTCCTCTATTTTCACTCCGACCGGCCCGGTGGCTTCGGCCCATTCGACATATGGCAGGTCTCGATCAGCCCGGTGGTCGACTTCAACGGCGACGAGATCGTGGATGTGCAGGACCTCCTGCAATTGATCGAAGCATGGGGCACGGACGATCCGTTGTGTGACATCGGTCCGTTCGCCTGGGGCGACGGCATTGTCGATCGAGCCGATCTGGACGTCTTGATGAGCTACTGGGGCCAGGAGATCCCCAGTCCCTTCCTGATCGGTCATTGGAAGTTGGATGAGGCCGAAGGAATCATCGCCTTCGACAGTGCCGGAACAAGCGATGGCGTGGCAGTCGGCGATCCTGTGTGGCAGCCCGCCGGCGGCAAGCTCGGCGGAGCCCTGGAACTCGACGGTGTGGACGACTGTGTCACCGTGGAGTACGTTTGTGATCCGTCCGAAAGTCCCTTCAGCGTGTTCGTGTGGGTCAAGGGAGGGACGCCCAGCCAGACGATCCTTTCACAGGTCGGGGGAGTGAATTGGCTAATGGCCGATGCGTCTGGCTTCCTGATGACCGAACTGACGAGCGGCGGTCGATCTGCCAGGCTATTGTACTCTGACGCGATCATAACCGACGGCGTCTGGCATCGTGTAGGCTTTGCGTGGGATGGCAGTAATAGAAGCCTTTATGCAGATGGCGTGCTGGTCGCCGAAGACACACAGTCGGGACTGGCAGCCTGCGCCGGTGGTCTGCAGATCGGCTGCGGAAAAGACATGGCTCCGGGCAGCTTCTGGTCCGGCCTGATGGACGACGTGCGGATCTACTACCGTGTGGTGGAGCCGTAGAAAGATAGACTATCATGGTGAAGGAGATGGGCTGGTTGCCAGCGCCGGGACCAGCCCTTCCAGTTCTCTGCAGTTCTGTACTACTCTGAGGTGTTAACGGCAAGTTGATTCAAGATCCTGAAGTGTCGTCGGCCAGACTGGATTCTTTTTGTCCAGGCGTGCCGGACTGATTCTCTGTCTCCAAGAGTCTCTTGAAGCGGGGATGGTTGCGCAGCGGGGCCCAGGTGGGATCACGTCGGAGCAAGGGGACCGACAGTTCGCCCGGCAGGGACAACAGGAACTCGATCCGCTCGACTGCCAAGTCGAATTCGCCGATCATTACGTAGATTATGGCCAAATCCTCGACCCGATTGAGGCCTCGCCATGCCTCCCTGTCCACAGGAAGCAAGTCCATCCCCGCCTTTCCCTCCTGGATGGCCTCTTCTCTACGACCCAGAGCGGCGTAGGCGATTCCCAGAGCGCTGTGCAGCCTCCCATCTTCAGGCTGTTCGTTAATTCTGGCTTCCAGCATGTTTCGAGCCTCATCGTAGTGTTTCTCCGCCAATTCGTTCTCATCCATGAATCTGTAGATTCCTGCAAGCCGCAGAGCTTTGGGGATGTAGCGATACTGGTCATCCATGTCTTCCGGTCTCGAAGAGAGTCGGTCCAGAGCCTGCCGGTAATTCCCGTCATAGACATCAAGGGTGACCAGCAAGTCAACGATCGAAGAATCCTCCGGCGAACTGAGACCGTGCAGCGCGCTCTCGACAATGGCGCGGGCCTTCTCGGTGTTGCCTTCCCAAAGTACATAGAGCCATGCCTTATGACAACATGAATAGGGCCAGTCGGGCCTTAGCGCGATGGCTCGTTCATAGTAACCTTCTGCGCCCCGATAGTTGCGCAGAAAGACGAGCGTCCGCGCCACCTCAAAGGCCAACACGTTGGACCTTGGATCAAGATCCAGGGCCTTCTTCAGATTGGCCAGGGCTTGTGTCTGTTTCCCCTGGCGTCTTTGAACGTAGCCGACAAACTCCGGCAGTTCACTGACATTAGGTAGGCTCTTCTGTGCGACGACGAACTCCTCCATGGCCCGGTCGTAATCGAGATGGCACCAGTAGTAGTATACCCCCAAAGCGAGATGGGTTTCCGGCAAGTCAGGCTCAAGCCGCGAGGCTGTATCCGCTGCCTCCTTCGCCATTGCCAGACGCTGTTCACTGCGATCGTAGTAAAGCCAGTATGTTAGTGCGTGTGCTCTCGATAGCTGAGTGTAGGCCAGCGTAAACTTCGGGTCGAGCTTGACGGAGTTCTCATACATTGAAATGGCTATCCTGAGATCGTTCTCGAGATGACTTCGATGGTGGTATTCGTTGCCACGCAGGTAATAGTCGTAGGCCTCTATGTTGTCTGTGGGCGTGGACTGAAGCATCCGGCGTTCCGGGTCAAGCAGCTTGATATCCAGTGCCTGGGCCACGCGCTCCGCCATGTCGGACTGTACGCGGAAGACTTCGCTCATGTCATCATCGTAGACTTGTGCCCACACATGTGCGTCGTCAGCAGCCTTGATCAGTTGAGGTATTATTCGCACGCGGCTCGTTGGATCGGCGGGCCGTTCACGCTGGACCGTTCCTTCCAGAACGTACTCGACCCGCAGCTCATTGGCTATTTGTCGGGCGTTCTTTTCACTTCTCTTGTACTGGATTGCGCTTTGACGAGAGATGACAGCCAGGCCGTGAATGGTGGCCAAGCGGGCGGTAATCGAGTCGGTAATGCCGGCAGCGAAATACTCGTCCTCGACGGACCCCAGGTTTTCAAATGGAAGCACTACCAGTCTTACTTCTCCCGAAGGAGGCTGGCTATGGTACTGCAGAGCGAACCAGGTCGCCACGGCGGATAAGGCAAGGATGATCGATGCGGCGCGTACTATCACTCTTCTCTGTGATCTCGCTCTGGCCATGAAGTCCGGCGTGGGGAGAACGGAGGGGGTAGTTACTGGCGGGGCCGTCGTGGGCGCACTCAGCGTCTCACGGATTTCGAGGGCCGCATCGCCAATATGCTGCAGTCTGTTGTGTGCGTCTTTCTCGAAGCATCGCCGCAGCAGAACCCGAATGTTGACGGGCAGGTCAGACGGCAGGCGGTCCCAATCGGGGGCACGCTCGATCACGCGGGCAATCGTGTCGGAGATGGTTTCCCCTTCAAAAGCAACCGTACCGGTGAGCATTTCGTACAGGACACAGCCAAACGACCAGATGTCGGCGCGATGGTCGGTGGGCTTTCCCCTTGCCTGTTCGGGACTCATGTAGGCGGGCGTGCCGATCAGGTGGCCCGGCTGGGCGATGGTCTCGGTGGGCTGACCCTCCTGCATGAGGTCCACACCTGCGGCCGAGGCAAGGACACGCGTCTTGGCGATACCGAAGTCGAGGACCTTGACGTTGCCGTCCGGGGTGATCTTGATGTTACTGGGTTTGAGGTCCCGGTGAACGATGCCCTTCTCATACGCCGCTGCCAGGGCCTCTGCGATCTGCAGAGCGATTGAAAGGGTCTCCTTCACTGGCAGCCGACCATCCGCGATGTGTTCGGCCAGGGTCTGTCCGGGGACGTATTCGAGAATCAGGTAAGTGGTCCCGTCGGTCTGGTCGAGAATATCATGAATAACGCCAATGTGGGGGTGGCTCAGAGCCGCGAGGATCTTGGCCTCCCGGCGGAACCGCTCCCGAATCGCACAGTCTTCGAGCAGATGGGCCGGCACTGTCTTGACCGCAACGACTCGGTCAAGCCTGCTGTCATGAGCCTTGTAGACGACACCCATTCCCCCGTGGCCGATGACTTCGCTGATTCGAAAGTGCCCGACGGTACTGTCAACGAGATTGTCTGCGGCTGCCAGATCGCTTTCGTCAATATGCCGCAGGTTCTGGAAGAGGGAATCAATCTTCTGAAAACTCTCGATCTTTCCGCGAATATCCCTCTCCAGGCCAGGAAACTGCCGGAGGAATGTATCCAGATCGGGGGCTTGGCCCTCCAAGTACGCCTGGGCGTACTGCCGGGCAGCATCACTGACACGCTGATCGGGATGATCGTCGAGTTCTCCGCCCATCACAATGCCTCAAATGCGTCGGTGAGTGCAACCATGGCACGGGAAAGCAGCATGCCAACAGCATCGGCTGTCTTCCCAAGCCTTCGTCCGACCTGCGCGTATGACAGGCCCTCGATCTTGGCCAGTAGGATGACTTGGCGATACTCATCCTTGAGTTGATCCATCGCCCGTTCGAGCCTGTCGAGCTCTTCGCTTCTGGCCACAAGGAGACTGGGGGTCGTCGTGCTCACAGGATGACGAGGGGGAAGTCGCCTTTCGTCGGTCCGGACAACCGTGCTATCAAGTGAAACCTGCTTCCGAACATCACGTTTACCGGCATGAATCCTGTCGATGTTGTCACGAATGGTATTCTCGACAATGATCGAGAGCCAACGCAGGAAATCCCCTTCATCCTGGTGTACGAAACCATCCAGGCCATGAATGGCCGCCCAGAGAGCGTCCTGGACTATATCCATCGATTCGAGCTGTGAACGGAGTTGCGGGCCCATGCGGAGTCGCGCGATCCGCCGGATTCGTTCCACATAGAGCCCGCACAGGTTGTTCAGGGCACCCTGGTCCCCCTTTCTTGCCAGCGTGAGCAACTGCTGTGTCCTCTGTGCGATCAGACTGTTCACAATCTGCTAACTCCAAGGGTAGCAAGGCCTTAGCAGTATCATACGGTTTCTGCCGAGAAATATCAACGCGCGCGTTATGTCCGTCTCGGTTTTCCGCTAACTGGAATATAGAGGCCTCGCCACGGCGGAGTGCGTCGGGGATACTTGGCGGGGCATCGAAAGTGTGACGGACCGGTGTTTCTATCTGCGTGGCACGAGTCCTCTGGCTACTGAGCTCGAAAGAGAGGTGTGAAATGAAACGGTTTGATGTTGTATCTCTGCTGATGGTATCAATGGCGACTGCGTTGATGGGCACGAGCCCTGCCACCGGGGAGTTTGTCTTCGGCGAGCCGCAGAATCTTGGATCGCCGATCAATACTCCCTCTTGGGACTGGAAGCTTGTCATCTCACCGGATAACCTCCAGATGTACGTCAACTCGGACCGCCCCGGCGGACTTGGTTACTTCGATATCTGGTGCAGTACGCGCGAACGCCCGGACGAACCCTGGGGGCCGCTTGTCAACCTTCAAGAGATCAATGGTCCTTACAACGAATCATATCCGTGTTTTTCAGCCGATGGCCTGACGCTGTACTTCAGCGACTGGTACACATGGAATACAGCGGGTGACCGTCCCGGCGGCATAGGTGATCACGATCTATGGATGCGTACGCGGTCGAACACCGATCTTCCATGGGGGCCGCCCGTCAACTTGGGGGCGATTGTCAACAGCCCTGCGGGTGAGGTCTCGCCCTGTATTTCAGAGGATGGTCGGGGCCTCCTCTTCGCCTCCAAGCGCTCGGGCGGTCTTGGGGACTACGATCTGTGGATGTCGACACGCTCCGGCCTGGAGAGCAACTGGGGTACCCCGGTCAATCTGGGACCCGCGGTCAATAGCGGTGGCTACGATGCCGAAACATGGCTTTCACCTGACGGACTGGCTCTGCTCTTCAGTTCCAACCGCCCGGGCGGCATGGGCTCCTATGACCTCTATCTGACGAACCGGCGGAGCCAAGATGCTCCTTGGAGTCCACCGGTCAATCTTGGACCCACGGTCAACACCAGCAACGGTGAAGGCACTCCGAGTGTATCGCCCGATCTGAAGACGCTCTACTTCATCTCAGACCGGCCCGGCGGGTTCGGAAGCTGGGACATATATGAAGTTCCAATCACGCCGATCCTTGATTTCAATGGAGATGGGAAGGTGGCCATCGCAGATCTCACGCGGCTAATTGAATCCTGGGGTCAGGACGACCCCACGACAGACGTCGGTCCTGCGCCATGGGGTGATGGCAAGGTTGATGCCGCGGACCTGGAAGTTCTGATGAGTGCCTGGGGGCAAGAAGTGAGCGATTCGACGCTGATAGCCCACTGGACGCTGGATGAGAACGAGGGCCTGATTGCATATGACGCCGTGGGAGACAACGACGGCGCCGTGATGGGCACGCCGGCGTGGCAGCCCGCCAGTGGCAAGGTCGGGGGAGCGATGCAGTTTGATGGGGCGACGCTGATCACAGCCAACAGTGTCCTGAGTCCGGCCGATGGCCCGTTCAGCGTCCTTGCCTGGGTCAAAGGCGGCGTACCACGCCAGACGATAGTGTCTCAAGAAGACGGGGCCAACTGGTTGATGGCGGGTGCCCTGGACGGAACGCTCGCAACGGAGCTGGTGGCACCTGCGGGACGGATTGCAGCATCACCGCTTATCTCGGGTGTCCCTATCACAGACGGTCTCTGGCATCGGGTGGTATTCACATGGGACGGCTCCAATCGCCGGCTCTATGTAGACGATGCGCTCGCAGCCGAAGATGGGCAGTCGAGTCTGGCAAACTGTTCCGGGGGGCTGAATATCGGCTGCGGCAAGGACATGGCTCCGGGCAGCTTCTGGTCCGGCCTGATCGACGACGTGCGGATCTATCGTCGTGTCGTGACGCCGTAGGACTTCTTGCCCACGTGGCACACACACTTTGGAACGGGCCGGCGGAAAACGGAACGCTGGCCCATTCTGCTCCTTCGATTCTGTGGTATGGGAACGAGCTCTTCTTCACAATTCTCGCACGCTTGAAATCTTCCCCCATTTGTGACAGAATAAGGCTATCTGGGACCTGGAACGGCAGGGAACCGGTATGAGCGACGTCACGCGCATTCTGAACGCTATCGAACGGGGGGAGGCGAAGGCTACGGACGAGTTGTTGCCCCTGGTCTATGAGGAGCTGCGGCTTCTCGCAGCGCAGAAGCTCTCTCATGAGCCGCCTGGCCAGACGCTTCAAGCGACGGCACTGGTGCATGAAGCGTATATCCGTTTGGTGGGAGACGAATCCCAGAGCTGGAACAGTCGGGGTCACTTCTTCGCCGCCGCGGCGGAGGCGATGCGGCGAATTCTGGTGGAGAACGCCCGGCGCAAGAATAGACTTAAGCGGGGTGGGGATCGCCAACGAGTCCTTCTTGATGATGCCGCTCTGTCGCTGGAGACAAGAATCTCGCCTGACGAGCTATTGGATTTGGATGAGGCTCTCAGCCGACTGGCACGACAGGACGAGACCAAAGCGAGTCTGGTGAAACTTCGCTGTTTCGCCGGCCTGACCGGAGAACAAGCTGCGAAAGCCCTGGGCATTTCCTCCTCCACGGCGGACGAACATTGGGCCTATGCTCGCGCCTGGCTGCGTCTGGAACTCACCAAAGGGACGCAGTCCGATCGCAAGTAGGATGCTGGCGAGGGGTGTCCATCGGGCCTCTCAGGGCACTTCGGCTATAAGGGGCCCTATCAACCGGGACGTGATAACCCCTTCGCAGGATGGGCGGAAGGGGTATTCGCGCGGTCGGAGGATGTGTTTTTTTGCGAAATTCCCGATTTTTTTCCGGGTGTCGGATGCCTGGATGGCGCACTAAGAGGCAGAAAGGTGCCAGGAGTGCTGTGTATGCTTGCTGAGTATGAAAAGGAAGAAGAGATCTTCAGGGCGGCTCTCAAGCGTAAAGAAGCTGGCGAGAGAGCCGTGTACCTGGAGGAGGCGTGCCGGGGCGATGCCCGCCTTCTCTCCCGCGTCGAAGCCCTGCTGCGGGCTCACGATGATGCCGGGGACTTCCTCGATGGGCCCCTTGTTGACATGGATGCCACCCTGGACACATCACCCCTCCAGGAAACCCCTGGCACCGTAATCGGCCGGTACAAACTGCTGGAGAAGATCGGCGAGGGGGGCATGGCAGTCGTCTATATGGCCGAGCAACAGGAGCCCGTTCACCGCAAGGTGGCGCTCAAAATCATCAAGCTGGGGATGGACACCCGGCAAGTCATTGCCCGGTTCGAGGCCGAGCGGCAGGCGCTGGCCCTATTGGACCATCCGAATATTGCGAAGGTCTTCGATGCCGGAGCTACTGAAGCCGGCCGGCCGTATTTCGTGATGGAATTGGTCCGCGGCGTGACCCTCACCGAGTACTGCGACCAGAACCGGCTGGATACACGCCAGCGCCTGGAACTCTTCGTCCACGTTTGCCGGGCGGTCCAGCATGCACACCAAAAGGGGATCATCCATCGGGATCTCAAGCCCTCGAACGTGATGGTCACGATGCATGACGACAAGCCGGTCCCGAAGGTGATCGACTTTGGCATCGCCAAAGCGACCAACCAGCGACTGACCGAGAAGACGCTCTTCACCCGCTACGCTCATATCATCGGCACGCCGGCCTACATGAGCCCGGAGCAGGCCGAGCTCAGCGATCTCGACATCGATACTCGTTCGGATGTCTACTCGCTGGGTGTCTTGCTCTACGAGCTGCTCACCGGGACCACGCCCTTCAGTGAGGAGGAGCTTCACAAGGCCGGCTATATCGGAATGCAGCGGGTCATCCGGGAACAGGAGCCTGTCAAGCCATCCACGAAACTCGGTACCCTCGGCGAAGCACTGACTGACATCGCCAAGCATCGCGACTCCAGTCCGGATCTGCTCAAACGCACTGTTCGGGGTGATCTTGATTGGATTGTGATGCGGTGTCTTGAGAAAGATCGGGTCCGCCGATACGAAACCGCTAATGGGTTGGCCGTCGATGTGGAGCACTATCTTCGACAGGAGCCGGTGGCGGCATGTCCGCAGAGCACTCTCTACCGATTCAAAAAGTTCATGCGGCGAAACAGGATCATGGTGACGGCTGCAATCGTGGCGTTTGTGGCTTTGATGTCCGGGATCTCAGTCAGCACTTGGCAGGCTGTTCGTGCGATCCGGGCGGAAAGGAAGGCGGAGAAGGCCCGCGTGGACGAGGCTGCTCAGCGGCTGCTGGCTCAAGAAGCGAAGATCGCTGCAGAACAACAACACTACTCCGCCAATATTGCCCTGGCCCAGAATCTGATCGAGGAGGATCGGTTCGATCGCGCGAAACAGGTGCTTGCCCAGCCGACTCTATCGGGCCTGCGAGGCTGGGAGTGGGGGTGGCTACAGCGTTCTTGTCATCGTGACTTGATGACCCTGCACGGCAGTGGGCTCGGGCTGACTGGCGTGGACTTCAGTCCGGACGGACGATTGTTGGCGACCGGCTGTCTCGACGGAGCGGCTTGGCTATGGGACATGGCCACGGGACGCGAGATGGCCAGGCTGGACGCAGGGAGGAGCTTCGTTTTGCTTCTGGACTTCAGCCCGGACGGCCGCCGCTTGGTGACGCCAAACCTGGACGGCACGGCCAAGGTTTGGGACGTGGCGAGCGGGCAAATGCTCTTCACGCTCCTGGGCCATTCGGATTGGGTCTACAGTGCTGGGTTCAGTCCCAATGGCGAGACCATCGCGACCGCGAGTCGCGACAAGACCGTACGGCTGTGGGATGCCAAAGATGGTAGACCGCTTGGAATTGTCGGCCACTACGGCGCCTCGGTGATGTGTGCCGCGTTCAGTCCCGACGGTCATAGTCTGGCTTACGCCGGCGGAAGCGGGGACCCTTTTGTCAGCAGCGCGGACACGACAGTGCGAATTCTGAATCTGGAGACCGGCGAGTCGCAGACCTTGACAGGGCACTCAGATTCAGTCACATGCGTCGCGTTCAGTCCTGACGGAAGACACCTAGCAACAGCGAGTTGGGACGGGACCGTGCGCCTTGGCGATTTGCGAACCATCAGCGAACTCCGTCCCTTCTTCACGGGGCCGGATCGGAGCGGCTTCTGGTCGGTTGCGTTCAGTCCTGACAGTCGCCTGTGCGCGATTGGCGGCGGTACCTCCGAGATCGATGGCAGCGTTTACATAGTCGATGTGGAAACCGGCAAAGGAGCACAGGTGTGCCGAGGCCATTCCCGAATGGTCCGAGGCGTGACGTTCAGTCCCGATGGGACCAAGATCGTGACAACCAGCTTCGATGGGACAGCCAAAGTGTGGGCTGTGCCACCGGTTCCCGATTTTGTTGCCCTGGTAGGCCATGAGCAGGCGGTCTGGACCGTCGCCGTCAGTCCGGATGGTCAATGGTTGGCCACAGGCAGTCTGGACGGGACTGCCAAGCTGTGGGACCTTGAAAGCGGGTGCCTCCTGCGGATAATTCAGGTCAGTTTTCCGGTGGTATCACTGGCGTTTAGTGCGGACGGTGACCGTTTGGCGACGGTCGCAGCGGACTCCACGGCCAAGGTCTGGGATATTGTCCAGCAGGGAGAAGGGGATCCAGGTTCACCCGTCCACACCGCCGAACCGATCCTAACACTTTCGGGGCACGCGAATACGGTCACTTGCGTTGCCTACGATCCGACGGGTCGCTGGATTGCCACGGGTAGCAAGGATAATACTGCGCGGATCTGGGACGCGCAATCCGGCCGCATGACGCGGACTCTCGAGGACCATAGTGGGTGGGTACTTGCGGTGGGTTTCAGTCCTGACGGAATGCGGCTGGCAACGGCCCACACCGATGGCACCGCCAGAATCTGGGAAGTTGAGACAGGCCGCTCTATGCTCTCACTCCGCGGACAGGCGAATCAGACCTTGCACTCTGCTTGGGACTGGGATTCCTCGGGTTCTTGGCCGAGCGTCGTTCGTCCAAACGCGGACTGGGTCCTGCAGGTGGCCTGGAGCCCGGACGGCAGGCTGATCGCCACCGGCGGGCAAGATGGTACGGTTCGCCTGTGGGATGCCGCCACAGGAACAGCCATGCTCCATCCGTTGCAGGGCCACCGCGACGGGGTCAGTTCGCTCGCCTTTAGTCCGGACGGTCGGCGTCTGGCCACGGCCGGCGGCGGAATACAAATCCAACAATCTTACGGAAGGGACTTCAATGTCAATCTCTGGGATGTCGCCACGGGTCAGAACCTGTTGCGATTCAGAGCCCACGACAATGTCGTGCGAACCGTAGCGTTCAGCCCGGACGGTATGCGTCTGATTACCGGAAGCGTCGATCACACGGCCCGCATGTACGCCGCGTTTGCCTGGCGAGTCACGGATTACCCAGGCGATGCTGCTTCCACGCTCGAAGAACGCATGGAGCGGTACAAGGTCCAGTACTGGTCCCGACATCTTGCTGGCAGTGCCCAGATGTCCGCGATCAAAGCAGGGAGAGAATATCGGATGGAGGAAAGGACCGTTGGGGAATACGCCAATGCGGCTTCGGAGACGGCCCGAATTCATCCACTGCGTCCGATTGCCGAACGGGATTCCAGCGCGGGGCCCAATCAGACAGATCTGTCCGGCGTCTATAACGCCGCGTTCAATGAGGCGTGGCAGCCGGTAGATGGTCTGGAAGCCCTCGGCCAGGACTTGTTGGCTTTTCCAGGCGGCCTCTACGCTTGCGATGAGCTTCTCTTCGACGCTCGTGGCGTGATCCAACTGCGAAGTTCCCATCCGGACTGGTCCCGCTTTCCTGATCGCGTACGAGTCCCAGTTGGCCACCGCTTTAGTCGAATTCACGTTCTCCACAGTACGGCGCGCCCGGAGCGGGATGGCGCTACTGTAGGCGTCTATGAACTGTTCTATGCCGATGGTCACAAGCAGCAGATGGAGATCCTGTATGGCGACGATGTGCGTGACTGGTGGTTCAGCCGCGATCCAAGGCCGACGGGGGAAGGCAGCAAAGTGGCATGGAGTGCCCGGCGTCGCTCAGCCTCGTCGCAAACGGATACCGTCCGGCTCTTCACGACGACGTATCCCAATCCGCGTCCGGAAGCGGAGGTGGTTTGCGTCGACTTCGTTTCTGGGATGACGCAGTCTGCGCCCTTTCTTCTGGCCATGACGATTGAGTAATCCCGGATACATGAGACCTATGAAGATACGAGAACGGAAAGGAACGGATCATGAAGACAAAAAGCCCCAGAAGTCTGAGCACCCTTGGCGTTGTGGCTCTCCTTGCCCTCACCCTGAACCCGCCGACCGGAGCGCAACTCAACGGCAGCACGTTTCCAAGCTCGGTCAATTTCGATGGCCAGCCGGAGGGGGTAGCCTTCGGTTCGGATGGACATGTCTATGTCAGTGTCCGAGCCTCCAGTGACCAGGTCTGGAAGGTTTCCCCCTCCGGTGAAACGACCTTGCTCGCCGATTTGGGCGAACCCGGAGGTGGGGCAGGCGGTCTGGCGGTCGATTCCGCAGGGAATGTGTACGTGTGTAGGGCTATGACCACCGCGGGTGTGTATCGGATTGCTCCCGACGGCCAGATCACCTTGCTGCCGGGAACGGAGCAGATTGCTTTCCCTAATGCACTAGCCTTTGACCAGCAGGAGAATCTGTATATTACCGAGACCTTCTCTGGCGATATCGCCACCGGCGCATTCGGCCCGGGCGGAATTTGGCGCATTGCGGAAGGCGGAACCGCAGAGTTATGGCTTCGGGATGACCTCCTCACTGGGCTGCCTCCGGCTTTCTTCCCATTTCCAGTCGGGGCTAACGGTATCGGCTTCTATCACGGCGACCTCTACATAGCCAATACGGACAAGGCCCTGGTTGTGCAGGTGCCCGTACAGGTGGACGGCAATCCGGGCCAGCCGGCTGTATGGAAGAAGATTGAGGATGTACCCGAATCGCCCTTACATGGCTCAGCAGCCTTCCCGGTGATGGTTGATGGCCTCACCCTCGATGCAAAAGGCAATGTCTACGTCGCCGTGATCAGCCGTAATGCGATCGTGCGAATCAATGCCGAGGATCGATCTCAAGAGACGGTCGCGATCCATCCGGCCGTTCCCCTTGATACCCCGGCGAGTTTGGCATTTGGGACGGAGGCAACGTACGCCGAGAGTCTCTTCATCACGAACCTGGGCATGTTCAAAGACTTCATTCCGGACCAGACCTGGCCCGGCCCAGCACTGGTGATGACAAGCATTCAACAACGTGAAGGGCAGAATTGGTCCCCCGCAGGAACGTGGGTGGTTGCTGCCGAGATGCCAACAGGGACCGTGCGTATGGTCGAGAGCATCCATGCCCAGGATCCGTTCGGGATCTATTATGGTGGCACAGTGAAGCAGGTCAATGTCAACCCGACGCACTTCGGCTTGTTTCCCGAGGTTGACAGTGGCGATGAGATCTACATGACCCAGACGGTCAAGACCGGTCCCAACAGCTTCAAATCGACCAGCCTGACATACGGCGTGAGCACAAAAGAGGGTCCTCAAGCTGTGACCAAGCTTATCATCATAGTCAATACGCAGTGGCAGATGACGGGATCGGATACCCTAGTCGGGGATGGCACTGCGGCCCTGTACTTGGCGGAACAAGATGCCGACGCCGATGGTTTCCCGGATGAAGGCCAGATGCCAGACGTGTGTTTCCCGTTTCCTTTCGCTGCCAAGCGTTTGCACGTGATGCCGGCCTGCGGGCCGGCCCCGATGCCTGGGACGGGACAATAGTGTCCAGGGATTGAACAACGAGATTCTCGTGTCTTTCCGGGGGCTGTGTCAGTCACTCACAGCCCCTTCGTTCTCAAGAGTTGAACCAAGCCATGAATTGAGCGGCTGTTGATCTCGCCCTGGCACGACTCTTGGATTTGCAGCCGCGAGAAGACACTGCCAAGGCAACATAGGATTGCCCTGACGAATGAAAGAGAGGCGTAACGTGAAACGAACCTACGATTTCAAAATGTCGATTCTGCTTTTCGGATCTGCGGCTGTGGTGTTTGCATTGTCAGATCAGGCATGGGCACAGACTGCCGAATGGACTGCATACAACACGAGCAACTCGGGACTCCCCTACAATGGCGCTACAGTACTTGCCATTGATCCACAGGACAACGTGTGGATCGGAACGGGCAGATGGTACGCTCTGGCCGGCGGTGGCTTGGCGAAGTTCGACGGAGAAGGCTGGGCGATCTACAATACAGCCAATTCGCCGTTGCCTCACAACGATCACACGGGTCTTGCCATCGATCCTGAGGGGAGCATATGGAGTGGAACGGAGGGAGGCTTGGCGAAGTTCGATGGTGCCATCTGGACGGTGTACACTACGAGCAACTCCGGTCTCCCGGTGAACCTGGTCGCTACGCCAGTCTTCGATGCCCAGGGGAATCTCTGGGTGGGCAGTTGGGAAGGCGGTCTGGTGAAATTCGACGGGACCAACTGGACCATCTACAATACGGCTAACTCGGGGCTGCCCCATAACATACCCTGGTCTCTTGCCTTCGACGACCAGGACAGGCTATGGATCGGGACCTCGGGCGGCGGTCTGGCACGGTTCGATGGGACGAACTGGACTGTCTACAATCAAGCCAACTCTCCCCTGCCGAACAACACGATCTGGTCCATCGCCTTTGACTCTCAATGGAATCTATGGGTTGGGACAGACGGCGGTGGTCTGGCCGGGTTTGACGGGACCAACTGGACCATCTACCACATGGGCAACTCCGGGTTGCCGAGCAATCGTATCTGGCCTATTGCTATAGACGCTTACGACAACGTGTGGGTTGGGACCTACGATCGTGGCCTGGCGATGTTCGATGGACGGAGATGGACCGTGTACAACACATCCAATTCTGGGTTGCCGGACAACGCGCTCAATTACCTTTCCGTTGATACTGAAGGAGGCGTCTGGATCGCGACCCAGACCGGTGGCGTGGCTGTCTTGCGCCTTCGACCCACAGTCGATTTCAACTGTGATGGAGTCGTGACTATCGAGGATCTCCTCCGGCTGATCGAGTCCTGGGGTCAGCCTGATCCGGTTGCTGACATCGCACCGATTCCCTTCGGCGACGGGATCGTCGATGAGGCGGATCTTCAGGTCCTGATGAGCTACTGGGGGCAGGAAGTGGTCGATCCGACCCTGATCGCACACTGGGGACTGGATGAGACGGAAGGGACAGTCGCCGCTGAGAGCGTTGTGGGCAACGATGGTGTCGTGACAGGCGTTCCCCTGTGGCGGGCCGATGGCGGCCACGTAGGTGGCGCTCTCGAACTGGACGGGGCGTGTTCCGTTGTGACCGAGTTTGTCCTGGACCCGTCGGACGGCCCGTTCAGCGTCTTTGCCTGGGTCCAGGGCGGCGCGCCGGGGCAGGTGCTGATCTCGCAGGTCGACGGCGCCGACTGGCTCGCAATCGATGCGGCGCAGGGAACCTTGACGACGGCGTTGGCGCCAGCTGCCGGCCGTAAGGCGATCCCGCCACTGGTTTCAGAGGCAGTCATCACCGACGACAACTGGCACCGCGTTGCATTTGTATGGGACGGGATAACCCGGGCGCTGTATGGGGACGATGCCCTCGTGGCCGAGGACACCCAGTCCAGCCTGGCAAGCTGCACCGGCGGTCTGAACA
>DCUI01000309.1 GCA_002327785.1 Phycisphaerales bacterium UBA2218 | reverse complement strand
TCGAGTTGGCGGTGAACATGCCGGAACAGCTTCCCTGGGTGGGGCAGCCGGCGCATTCGAGCTCGCGGAGCTGGTCCTCCGTGATCTTGCCGGCGTTGAGCTGGGCGACGCCCTCGAAGATACTGATGAGATCGACGACGCGGCCGTCCTTGGTCTTGCCGGCCTTCATCGGCCCGCCGGAGACGTAGATCGTCGGGATGTTCAGCCGGACCGAGGCCATGAGCATCCCCGGCACGATCTTGTCGCAGTTGGCGATGCAGATCAGGCCGTCGAAGCAGTGCGCCCGGACCATCGACTCGACCGAGTCGGCGACGATCTCGCGGGAGGCCAGCGAGTACTTCATCCCGGTGTGGCCCATGGCGACGCCGTCGCAGATCGCGATGGTGTTGAACTCGAACGGCACGCCGCCCGCTTGTCGGACGGCCTCCTTCACAACCTCCGCGACCTTATTCAGATGAACATGGCCCGGCACGACCTCGCAGAAGCTGTTGGCAACGCCGATGAAGGGCTTGTTGATATCCGCATCGCTCAGACCACACGCATGGAGCAGGGCCCTGTGCGGCGCCCGCTGGAAACCTTGTTTGACCGCGTCACTTTTCATTGTCTATCAACTCCAAACCACGAAACGCATAGATGTGTACGAAAAATCCAGTGTAGCTGCTGCGGGGTGATGAATAAAGCAAAAAACACCAGCATCGTGCGTCGAAACCGTCCTGTATCAGGCCGCCCGGCGGGAATTGGCTTTGTTCGTGTATCTCGTCCGCACGATTGCCACAACTCTCTGTTACGGCGGGAGTTGCGGCAAGCGGTGAGTTCGTGGTGACGCCGTAGGATGTTTCTTGAGGCTCCAGGCTCGATTGTGACGCTTGTCCGGCCTTCATCGCCAACATCCCGCCGGCCGAGGCCAACCTCGACGAGGTCCGTTGCGCCCGGCAGAGGTGACCTGCCGGGATCGGAACGGGTGATGGTTGTCCCCCGATATTCCTGGGTACTTTTCCGGATGATAAACCTTCGGGAAGCAGCCGGAATGATTGAATTATCAGGATAGATTGTGTACTATTCCAAAAGGATATGCTCCGCGGCATAGCTGGGCGGAGACGGATGGAAGACTCGAGATATATCCATATCTGCAATCGCCCTGCATGGTGGGAATGAACATGCATACGACACAGTTGATGATTGTTGTTTTGATTCTGATGACAGGCTGTTGCGGATGTGCCACGACGCCGAGGACCCCAGCCGGACGGTCTCAAGGCGAGAGGGCACCCGTGTTCAGCGTCTCTCAGGTGCTTCCCGGAGAGATTCTTCAGGGGTCCAACTACCGGCTTGCCGAGCGCGTACCGGTGCAGGAATACCAATATGTCTTTATGGTCAGATCGGACTTTGGTGTGATCATCGCGCACGGGCGGCATATGCTCGGCCTGCGTTTGCGCGAGCTGAAATCGATTGAAGCCGCCGGGAAGTTAGACAGGTATCCACTGGTTGTCGATGGGATCCTCGCGCCGCTGAGAGACACCGAGAAGGGGCTGGATCTCATCATCAACGAGCCATTCGAATCGATCGAGCGTGCCCCCAAGGCCCTCGGTCTCATGGTCGATCAGTATACCGATCCGGCGGACGTGCGGGCGGGCGCTCCCGCCCGCAGGAAGCTGGCCATAGAACTCGACTGTGACCCGGAGACGCGAAATCCCGTGCTGAAGAGGCTGCTCGACGAACTGTCGCTCCACGTGGTGGGTGGGAGCCTTCTTACGGAGGGCGCCATATATTTCATCCCAGTCCCGGGCCTGGGCGTGCTGCCCATGACGGCGCAGATGAAGGAACTGATCGTCAACAGCCCGCCGAGCGCGACCAACAGCCAGATCGACAGGGAGCTTGAGGCCGCCGGTGTCGAAAGTTCGATCCGATTTCGATTCCGCTATTCGGCTGCGTTCACAACCGCCCAGCGTCTGCAACTCATGGAGCAATTCAGGGCCCTGGAGGATGTGCACAATCGGGCGGCTCTCATCGAGGTTGCAGCGGAGGCACACAACGAGGCCGAGGCCCTCAGCTCTATCCGGAAGGGCAAGATGCTGGCTGACGTTCGAAAACGAGAGCCCATCCGGCTCCTGGAGGTTGTCGGATTGTTTCCACTGGCGGTGCTCAACAATGGAACACATATCTTGATATGTCCGTACGATTACGTCACAAGCACTCGTGAGGTGGACAACCACGTTGACGCGTACCGGGCATCCAATCCGAGCGTCGCTACGGTGCTTGTAACCGCCGGTCGCGTATCACCAGCCGTGCTCAAAAAAATGGAATCGGCTCGTATCACGATCGTCGAAGAAGGAGAGGAAGGGTCAGGAAGGGGGGCACATCTGGATCGCGCCGGCGAAGCGGGGCACGCGGGAAAACGCTGACGTCAGCAGCGTGAAACCCGCCATGAAACCGTGTGGGTGCAAGTCCCACGCCGCAACGGTTGGCTGCCGGCGGCAAGCGAGTCTTGCGCCGTTGCCGGCGACGGTGGCACGAAGCGTGGACAGCGACTACCGAGGCCTTGTGCGTCGATCCCGAAAGTGACACATTGTTGAGGTCCTCGCTGCTTAGAAAGACGGGGACAGCACGGCGGCGCCTTTCTTCAAAGGACAAGGCTTGCACCGCTGCAGAACGTCGAGTTGTACGCATGTGAGGGGAGGCCCATGGACTACGGACAATCGGTGGGATTGACTGGCATCGGCCATGGTATTGCGGTACTCTGGAGCGCCGGTGAATATCGTATGGAATGGGGTCCGGTGTCTATTGGTGTGCTTGGTATATGAAATTTGCCTTATCTCAGAGAGTCTGTGTGGCTCTGTCTGGCATCCTGCTCCTGGCCGTCATAAGCAGCGGCGTGGCCCTGGTGTCGGCGTGGCGGGTGGAACAGGCGTTTCGGCAGATGCTCTCGCAAAACCTCGAGCAGGCACGAGTCACCTATGAGCTTGAGATCGCTTTGCTCGAGCAAGGCGTTTCCACCTCCCTGTACTTGATGGGCGGCGATCCCGAGTGGCTCGGCGAGCTGCGGCGAAGCAGGCCGGAATTTCAGGCATGGCTTGAAAAAGCCAGAGGGATGGGCTCGGAGATCGACGAGCAGGAGTTCGCCGACAGGATCGCCAGGGCCTTCGAGGGATACGATGCCAAGAGCAGACAGGCCGTCGCCCTGTACACCGGGGACAGGCCCGAACAGGCCAAGCAGCTTTGGTTTGAGCAGGCGCTCGCGCACTATGATCGGGTTTACACTTTGTGCGAAAGCCTCAGCACGGCGAACACACGCGACATGCAGCAGGCCATTGCGGTTCGAAGCCAACAAGTGAAACGCATGAATCTGTGGGTCATCACTTCTCTTTCCGTGTTGGCCAGCCTGGTTCTGGCCCTGTCCTTGTCGTTGTCCCGTGGCATCTTTCGGCCTCTTCGGCGGCTTGTCGATTCGCTCGGCAAGGAACAGGTTCTGGAGTGTTCCGGGTCGTCGGAAGAGATTCGGTCGCTCGGCCTGTACATCGACAACCTCCGGGGTGAGGTTGCGGAGATGAGGTCCCGCCTGTCAGCGAGTCAACGGCAGTTGTTGGATGCGGAGAAACTGGCCAGTGTCGGAAAGCTGGCCGCCAGTGTCGCACACGAGATCCGCAGCCCGCTGACCTCGCTGCGGCTTCGTGTATTCTCGGTCCAGCGGGCGCTCCGGGATTCCCATCGCCAGAAGGATTTCCAGTTGATCTCAGAAGAGATCACAAGGCTGGACGGCATCGTGGGGGACTTCCTGGAGTTCGCTCGGCCACGGGATCTGGCTTTGCAGAAATGCGATATCCGTGTGCTGCTGGACAAGACGGCGGAATTGCTCTCCTACAAGCTGGAGGCCACCAATGTGGTCGTCGAGCGGGAGGACGAGGCGTCTCTGCCGGAGGTTCTCGCGGACCCCCAGCAATTGAAACAGGTCTTCGTGAACCTGCTGAACAATGCGATCGAGGCGTTGCACGATGGAGGCGTGGTTCACATCACGAGTCGGCGCGAGAGCGGGCGGGATGGCGGCGCGATCGTGCGGATTCTGGTGCGGGACAATGGGCCGGGGATTCCGGCGGATGCGCGGGAAAGCATATTCGATCCCTTCTTCGGGACGAAGGAGGACGGGACCGGACTGGGATTGTGGATCGCCAGACGGATCATGACCGAGCATGGAGGCGGGATCGATCTCGATGGCTCCACCGAGTCGGGCACGACCTTCTCGCTGTGGCTTCCGGTGGACAAAGGGAACGGAAATGAGTGAGATTCTGGTGGTCGACGACGATATGAGCATCCTGAGCGCCTTCGAGCAATTGCTGACGGAGCAGGGCTACGAGGTGAGTAAGGCCCTGCATGGGCAGGAGGCGCTGAATCTGCTGAGCAGCCACAGGCCGGACCTGATTATCATGGACATCCGCATGCCCGGCCTGAGCGGTTTGGAGGTGTTGCATCGCATCAGGGAAATCGACCGACGCTTGCCGGTAATTGTGATCACGGGCTATGGAACCATGGAAACCGCGGTTCAGGCCACCAAACTGGGGGCCGTGGACTATCACCTCAAACCGCTGAATCCGGAAGAAGTGCTGGAAAGCATTGCCGGCGCGCTGGAGTCCGTTCGGTTGATGGAGCGGCCTGTGGAGCTGGATGGGGAGTCCTCGCCTGCGCAGGGCGACCTGATTGTGGGCCGAAGCAGGTGCATGCGGGAGGTGTACAAGTCCGTCGGCCGCGTGGCCGAGACGGATGCCACCGTGTTGATCCGCGGAGAGACCGGCACGGGCAAGGAGTTGGTGGCCAGGACGATCTATCAGCACAGTCTGCGGGCTGCCGCTCCGCTCGTCGTGGTCAATTGTGTGGCGATTCCTGACACCCTGCTGGAGAGCGAATTCTTCGGCCATGAGAAAGGCTCTTTCACGGGGGCCGAGAAGAAGAAGATCGGCAAGTTCGAGCAGGCGGATGGCGGTACGATCTTTCTTGATGAGATCGGCGACATGCCGTTGAGTACCCAGGCCAAGCTGCTTCGCGTGCTGCAAGACCGGAGCTTCGAACGTGTCGGCGGGTCCGAACGGGTGACCGTGGACGTCAGGATCATCGCGGCGACAAACAGGAACCTCGAAGCCGCAATCCAACAGGGGCAGTTCCGCGAGGATCTCTACCATCGCCTGCGGGTGTTCACGATCCATTTGCCTCCTTTACGGGACCGACGGGACGATATCCCCCGGCTGGCGGCGTATTTCATGGAACGGTTCTCCGGGGAGATGGCCGTCGATAAGCCTGTTCTGACGGAAGATGCGGCATCCGAGTTGTGCAACTATTCCTGGCCTGGAAACGTCCGCGAACTGCAAAACTGCATTCAGCAGGCAGTGATTCTCACGCGAGGATATCCCATCCGTTCCCAGCACATCGTCAAGGTGCTCAGCACGATCGCGGCGTCGAAAGCCGGGACCGATGACACTCCAGCGAGATTCGGCGAACTCAAGCAACTCATTCACGACTACTTGCAGACCTACCAGGGGAATGCGGCCCACCTTGAGTTTCTGGAGACGGCTGAGAAGCTGTTGTTGTCCGAGGCGATGCGGCTGCGCCACGACAATCAGACGCATGCCGCCAAGTTCCTTGGCTTGGCGCGCCCGACTCTCAAAGCCAAGTTGGACAAGTACGGTCTCATCAGCGGCCTGTAGCACACTCTTGTCGATGGGTCCTCCGTTGGTTTTCTCTCTCCGCTGGCGGTATTGGCGGGCATCAACCTTGTGCAGCCACGCCTGCGGCCACCCCGATTCATCACGCCAGAGCACCTCCATGTGGGGTACGTGTTCCCGCGTTCCGGATACGATAGTCGAGAGGGGAACGCGAACGGCAGGGCCGGTCAGCTTTTTCCCTGCCCGAGGCAGTGGGGACAGGCTCCGAGGATGCCATTGAGACGACATCCGTGAGACCATCCAATGTCAGGTTTCCTGCGGTGCTGTCAGAAACCTGACGGTCAGTTCTGCAAACGTTCTTTCTGTGGGGCTGTTTGAAGCCCCCGATTCCGGCACGTCGGACCCGACCAGCCACGAATCCCATTCTGGCACATCTCTTGCTCCTCCCAGTGTGAGATCGAATCGTGTTCGCAGCAGGATCGGAGATTCCAGGGTATACGCAACGATGGCTGGGGATCGCAGAACCACGGAGACACACGGAATCGCCCAGGATGATGCGTCTCCCAATTACGAGAGCGCTCGTGGGGAAGTCATCAGGGAGTACAACACCCTGCTCGTGGATGCCCGGCGGCGTTTGCGGGCCGTGTTGGAACGGGTGGAGCAGGAGCAGTCCGTAGCCGAGGCCGGTTGTACCCATGAGCTGACGTGGAAGCTCCGGGAACTGATCGAGTACCTGAGAGAGGCCGGGTTATAGGTGTTGCCCTCGTATGCCCAGGATGTTGGGACCGGCGCCCGAGCACAATCAAAGCTGGTTGGGCGAAAGCTCTCATCGTTGTGTATCGGGTGTCCGGCCGTGCCCGAATGGAACGGACCTTTGCTGAGCGGGAGGTCACAGTTCTCGTGTGGTGTCGGCAGGGTGGGGGACCGACTAAGTCGGCTCTACTTGCCTCCAAGGGTCGGTCTCGCAGGGGGGCGTGGTTTGCAGGAATCTGGGGGCCGGATCAAGGTGCCGGCCCCTCGGATTCTATTGTTGTGTGTCCTGCCACCGGCCCACAGAGCAGGCAGTGGAGTCGCTGATGCACGTGAAGGAATGGATATTGAATCATCTTCCCACGCGGGATCGCATCAGGCACAGCATCCTCCACAAGGTTTTGGGCCGGTCGATCTTTTCGAGAGACCTGTGGCATATGAGTCGGCGGTCCGTATCCGGGGGGCTCTCGCTCGGGTTGTTTGTGGCCTTCACGCCGACGATCCCGTTCCCAATGATCCTGACCACCGTTGGGGATCTGTGTTTTCGGGTCAATCTGCCGGTGGCACTGGCCGCTTGTTGGATCACCAACCCGCTGATCGCAGTCCCCATCTATCTGATGGCCTGGAGGCTGGGCCGGTGGGTGATCTTTGGACTTCCGTGGCTTGAGGAGTGGCTCGCTGTGCAGGTCCTCGCAGGAAGTGTGCGGAGTTTTTTCGTGGAGTGCATGTGCCCCGGGCGAATCTGACTTGAGGAATTGGGAAAAACATGTCGAGATGGTTTACTGTGACAATTGACACCGAGGGGGATCGCGCCTGCCCCTTCTTTGGAAACCGCTGGGGGCCTCTGACCGGGAGGTTTCGTTCCGTGCTGGATGCAGTCCCTGAACTGCGGTCCATCTGGAATCGGTTTGCCGTCACGCCTGTCTATCTGGCTACTTCCGAGGTCCTCTCCAGTCCGGAGTGTGTCGAGATGCTGAAGGCCGAGCAGAATGCCGGGGCGGAGATCGGTACGCATCTTCACACAGGCGGCGCATTCCCCTGCAATACGCCGGAGGAGGGTGAGCACTTGCTGGCGTTGACGCGTCTGTATGAGCAGGCGCTCGGATCGTCGCCGCGATGTTATCGGGCGGGCCGTTACGGAATGGACGACCAGACCCTGGTCACACTGCGGGACCTGGGCTACGCGGTCGATACTTCGGTCACGCCTCACGTGGACTGGTCCGGCCAGGGGGGGCCGGACTATGCCGGGTACTCGATGCAGCCATATTGGACCCAGGGCATTCTGGAAGTGCCCGTAACGGTTCTGGGGCTACGCAAATGGTGGCCTTTCAATGGATGGTCGAAGTATCGATGGCTCCGGCCGAGCGTTGCGACCGGCGCTCAGTTGAGGTCGATTGTCGACAGTGCCTGTGAGATGGGGATCACGGTTCTGAACATGACGTTTCACACGATGGAGCTCGTCCCGGGGGCGTCCCCGTACGTCAGAACGTCTGTGGGGACGCGCCTCTATCTCGCGCGTCTGGATGTGATCGTTGCGCATATGAGAAAACGAGGGTTCGAGCCGATCACCCTCGGTGGACTGCATGCCTTGTGGAATGTGGAGCGAGCCGTTGCTTGCTGCGCAGCGAACACGAGTTGAGGATTTACACTCTATGATCTGCGACGTACTATTTGGTGTACGCAATCGACGGGGCATCGGATCGGATATTGCATAGAGTGAATCTCAAGTCCAAAGGAATGTACGAGCATGTCCACTCGCGACTTTTACACGCAGTCCATGGCAACGGGATTGGGAGCCCGACTGGGGGAGTACGGGCAGCGACGTCTCATGCGCGGCCTCCACAAGAAGTACGGGGTACGGCATGTGCTCGAAATCGGCTCAGGCAAAGGCATTGTGGCAAGGGCCTGTCGGGACTTCGGCATCGACTACGTGGGTATCGACGGTTCCGATGTCGCAGTGGAGCAGGGCAAATCGCAGGGCCTGCGCATCGTGCAGGGGTATGTGCCGCCTCTGCCGGCCCTGAATGGCTTCAAGCCGGATATCATCGTGACGATCCATACCATCTCGAATCTGCCTTCCGGGGAAGCCGCCCAGGAATTCGTCAGAGCCGCCGGCGCGGCGTTGGAGCCCGGTGGGCTGTTTCTCGCTATCATGCCGGACACCCGGTTCGAGAGATGGCTCTTTTGGGACCCCGATTTGACCCGGCAGTTTCCCACGACCCGCCACAGGCTTGGGCGGCTCCTGCACGCCGCCGGGTTTGATATCATTGAGTCTCGCTACTGGCTCGACGGGTTCGGATCGCCCTGGTGGTACCTGATCTATCGCGTCACAAAACTGGTTCCCTACCTTCTGCTCGAAGGGTTGACCAAACGTTGGAGTCGGCGGAATCTGGCCCTTTACCCGAGCATGTGGGAGATGATCTATCGTAAGGCCCCCAGCGCCTACGTTCTGGCAAGAAAGAGATCGTGACAGTTCGTGAGATGGAGGGAATCGACGCCGGGACCCAGTCATAGTGAGACCCCATGGGAGTGACAGCTATGATTTTCTGAATGGCGGTGGCGGATAGCCTCAACACTTGCGTGCCTGTGCGGCGTTGTCCGTCCGTGTTCGCTTCTCTTGCCAACGGAACAGGGGATGAAGAATGATGTATACCGCGGGCAGCGATGCAGAGAAGCCAAATGACAGTGAGCAAGGAAATAGTAGATGGCTGTCCCTGATATCATGGACGCCGCGAGCCAACCAGTGACAATCTCCGCAGCCCGATCCACGCGTAGGTGCTTGCCGTGTTGTTGTCCACCAGCATCAGACGGATCGATTTTCCGCTGAGTTTATCCAGGGCCAGCCTTCGGGTTGTCAGTATGTGGGTGCCGGGGGGAAGAACCTGCTCGAGAACGGCCCCGCTGTCGGCGTCGAGCAGTCGAACCGCGAGATTCTCCTTGCCGTTGCGTTCCTCGCTCCAGCCGCCGTGGAATACAATCTCCAGTTCCTTGAAGCGAGAGTCCACCGTGAATGGGGGCGAGAGGGCCGAGCCCGTTGCGGACTCGCCCGATGCGGCCAGGGAGTTCAGCGTCGAACGGACACCGAGAGCGAGCAGAGGACTGACGCTGAACGCGTTGCCTTGGAGCGTCCAGTCGCGCAGATCGTCGGCCGAGGCGAGATCGAAGAGGACCGCCTCATCGCGGACCGGCGCCGCCCATCGGGGGATACCGGCGAGGCGGTCGTAGGCGGGCTCTTCCGTAACCACGGCGAGTCCGCGCCCGGGGATGGTCACGCGCCGTGGCGGATCGAGCCGGCTGACTCCTTCGCCCGGCTGCCACAGGAGCATCGGTCTGCCGCCGGACTCGGCGAACCCGCGCACTTCAGGAGAGATCGCATTGACGGCCGGATTGACGAGTACCGCCGTGCGCAGGCCGCTCGCCTTGTTGCGAAAGACATTGAAAGTCACAGAGTCGTCGACGCGCAGCCCTTTGGACCTCAAAGACTCACCGTCGAGGAGTGTGTGTGCGAGAGTTTCGCGGACTCTCAGGACGGTCTCCAAATAGCCAACGATTCCCGCCAACGCCGCGCCGCCCATGGGCTGTCCGTTGGCCGGAGCAATGCACAGACGTCCCCGATGGAAGAGCGAATTGTTGACGGCGCCCAGTGAATCTTCGTCGGTCAGCGTAAAGGTCGGCTGAACGAAGGGAAACGCCGCCAGCAGAGCGTGCGAGTCGCGGGCCTCCGTCGGGCAAATCTGGGTGACCGAAAGCATGCGATCCCACAAGGCATCCATGGAGACCGAGAAGTCCGGGTTGACCGAGCGGCAGGTCCGCACGATCTCGCCGACGCACTCGATGCCGCCCTCCCAACTCGCGCGATCGGGCGTCGCGCCGACGGTCGGATTGAAGTCGAGCGGACAAGCAAAGAAGTCCTGCAGGTGAACGCCATCGGCGCCCAACGCGGCCAACTCCCGCAACTGTGTCACGAGATACTTTCGCATGCCGGGGTTTCCAGGGTTGAGCCACACACGTCGCTCGCTGCCGCCGTAGCCTCCCGTCAGCGGGCTGCCCCCGGACCATTGCGACCTTGTGTAGATGATTCCCCAACGATCCGTGCAGGCATACCGATGCAGTTCCTTCTGATAGGTCTCGTCGAGCTGAATGGCCGGCTGCAGTTTGACGGCCAGCGCGACTTTGACACCCAGGTCGTGACACTTGCGGATCGCTTCGGCGAGGTCCTGCCGAGACCCCATCTGGGGGTCCGGATCGAACCGCGGAATCCCATTGCCTGCTCCGCCGATCTTCCACTCAGTCAGCAACAGGCCGTTGACCCCGGCGGCCGCACCCTGCCTGGCCCACTCCGGCAAGTCGTTGAAAGGCACGGCCCCGCACTGCTGAAACGCCTGGGTCCGATACTGCCAGTCCGCACGCGCCGCTTCCTCCATATCATGCTGAGACCGGAGCCAATCCCGATAGACGCCGGCGCCCTCGCGCCAAGACCCTTCGTGAAACCGCACGACGATGGGACTGGCTTCGAAGTCCTGTCCCGCCGGCTGGTACGGGAAATGAACGAAGCTCATCTTTACACCGGTCGGCAGGCCATTAAGCTCTTCCGGCCGCGGCCAGTTGCCTTCGTCGCGGGCCCCGGCTGTACCGGGCAGCATGTCCAGGTGGATCACCTTGAACCGGGCGACCGGATCGTGGGCGCCGATGTAGACGCCGCGATCGAGCCCGGGATGATTCAACTCTGCCCACGGCATCGAGAGCCGGTCGGGATAGCTGTAGTATTGTTCTGCGCCCAGGACGCCCAGCCAGAAGGCGTTGGTGAACGTATGGAAGATATTCTCCTTGCGGACATCGGGCTCTTCGGGCACGACGAGCTGGGTTTGTTTACGAAGATCGGGTCCCGTGCCCAAGCCGAGACTGCCGCCCAGGATGGGGTAGTAGACCTCGCCGATATCGAGATTCGTGGCGTTTCTGATCTTGAGGGTGAACCGAATGTCTTCGTCCACCAGTTGAATCGTCATCACGGCTGAAACGTCGTAGGACTTGCCGATCACGCTGGTCAGGGGAGCGTTCCAATGGAGCACGAGCCGCGTATCGCCGGCTTCGTGTGAGGTCAGACGCTGGCCCTTCCCGAGAACGTAATTGGCTTCCGTCGCCTGCCAGGCGGCTTTGCCGGGGATCGGGAGCGTGAACTTGAAGTTGTCGGCCAGCCGAGGCTCCTGGAGCAGCTCCAGTTTGCCGCGCTTGTCGTACGCGCGAGTGATGAGGCCGTGCTCCGAATCGACCTCGACGAGGTAGTAGCCGTTCTGGATCGTGAGGTTCGGCTCGGCGGCCCGGGCAGCGGCGGAAATCGTGAGGCCGGCCAGGATAAGGACCGCCCACTCCAGTCGTTGAAGAGGTGTCATGATCTTGAAGCACTCCCGGCAAGCATTCATTCTTCCACCACAAAGACAAGGCGCTCGGCATCGACGCGGATTCGCGCGGGTAGTTTTTGCGCTGCAGGATCTTCTGCGGGGCGATACACGCGAACCGATCCGGCGCGTCCAAGGTCGGCCAATGTGACCTCGACCGCGGAGGCACCGCGATTGGTCACGATGCAGGTCTCTCTGCCGTTTTCTCGGTTGCGATAGACGGCGTGCTCGATCCCCGGCGCTTTGTCCCCGTCCCAGTGCAGATCGATCCGGCCGGGATCGAGCTGCTCGCCGGTGAAGACGTAGTCGGACAACTCATCGCGTATCGTCTTCACGTCGCGGATGTATGCGGCCAGCCCACGCCAGGGTTCACAGTCCATTGAGCGATTGAAGTGATGGGGACCGATCATCACGGCCCAGCCGTTGCGGACCGCATCGTTGAGACTGATGTAGTCGTAAGGCTGGTAGAGGCCCACTGTCTCCACCAGTTCCGGAAAGATCCGGCGCGCGGTGCTCATGTTGCCTGCCCACCAGGTGGCCGCTCCGTACGAGAGCACGCGGTCCCAGGTCGTCTCGAAGGAGATGCGAAAATCGGTGTGGATCGCGCGGCACTCGCGGCTGATGCGGTCCACCAAACGAACGGTCCCCTCCCAGGGGGAGACGTCGGGACCCATCGTGAGGCGCGGGTTGAAGTTGATCGGCTGCGAATAACACTTGTCGATGTGGATGCCGTCGGCGCCGATCTCAGCCAGTTTCCGGAAGTACGTGAGCTGCGCGTCGGCCAGGCCGGGAAAGGAGACATCGGCAAAGGACATCAGAGGCTTGGTCAGATGCATCCGGGAAGCCAGCGTGCCCATCCCCCAGCCGTCCACCCACGAAGGACAGCCGTGGGCCGTCTCGAAGTTGTAGTCTTTGAGCTCGCTGCGGTACCACTCGGTGTCCATGTTGACGACGTGGATATTCGCAAAGAAATAGATCTTCACGCCCATCTCGTGACACTCTCGAATGGCCTCCTTCAGATCGTCCCACGTTCCCAGACGCGGGTCGGGCTCGTAGTAGGGATAGCCGTTGTCGTGGCCGCCGAACTGCCAGCCGGCGATCTGGAGGGAGGTGACGCCGTACTTGAGGCCGTCCCGGGCGATTTGCGGGATCTCCGGGATCGTGTAGTTGATGTTCCCCTCCGGTAGCATGATCATGATCATCTGGAAGAAGCTTTGCCGGCGGATCCAATCCCGGTCCGGCGTCATCAGGCCGAACGTCTTGGCGAACCAGGGGCGATAGATTTCCCTGCCGCCGGCGATCCAGTCTCCCTTGTGAGACCGTACGACAAAGGGCGACGCCTCGAAGCACTCGCCCGGCGGCTTGAACGGGTAGTGGATGAGGTACGCTGTGACGTTGCTCTTGTCGCTCTGGCCGGACTCGAGAAAATAGAATCCCTTGAAGCGGCCGATTGGATCGTGCGCGCCGAGGTACATGCCCCGATCCATCGCTGGGTTATCCACCTCGACGAATCCCATGTTCTGGGAGGGGTACGATGCGAGGTACTGGCCGAACGGCCTTGCGAGTCGCTTGGCATTGTGAGGCGGCGGATTCAGAACCGTCTTGGCACGCGAATCCGGCGGACCGAAGTCGAGCAAACCGCCGAGGGCCGGACACCAGACCTCCTGGATTATGCGGTCGGTCCGATTGGTCAGGCGGAAGCGGAACACCACGGCTTGGGCTTCGAGCTCGATCCGCATCGTGGCGGCCAGATCGTATGTCCGCCCCTGCTCGTCCGTCATCGGGCCGTCCCAGTGAAGCACGAGCGCATCCTCCAACGCCTCCGTGCGGGACAACGTCTGATCCTTCCCGTAGACGCAGTCTCTCGGGCCGTCCGGCTGCGGGATAAAGAGGCGGAAGCTCTCCGCCAGTTCGGCCGGGGGCTTTAGATCAATCTGCCCCTCCTTGTCGAGCAGCCGCAGCAGCCGGCCATGCCCGCGATCGACTTCGAGGCGATAGAATGCGTTCTCCAGGACGAGTTCTTCCTGCCGTGGCGGCGCCACGGCATCAGCGCATTGACAAGGCAGCTCGCTCGCCAGGCAGGCCGCCGCAATCACGATCAGTTGAAGGTGCGGATGCTTCACCATGTCTCTCCTCATGTGTCTGAACAACACGCAGACAGTGCCGTTCGCGTCGAAGCCACACGGCTGACGTTGTAAAAAATACATGGACGATGCCGGAATGCATGTCAAGGAAGAAAAGGCCGCGTTCCGCGACAGTCGGGCTCGGATTGGGCCTGGGTGGATCATGTCCGCTGGACAGGCGCGATGCCCTCGACAGCGATGCTCTTTTGAGCAGGGTGGAGACGCTGCCGGGCCGGCGGGTCCGCTTGCTGCCGGTGGGCCGGCCCAGGAAAAGCCCTACGGGACAGCGACGAGGCGCTTGATCCTGTTGCGGCACCGATATCCATGCGATGTCCATACGTGCGCACAATTGCTGTTGAGATTCCCCAAATTGCCCTTGACGTGGCTGCGCAAATCGGTTCTATTAACATCCCGCAACTTAGCCGGCTGTGTGCCGTCGGTTGTGTGAGGTCCTGAGCGATCTGCTCATTTCTTATGGGACTCTGTAACGGATTTTCATTCTTGGAAAGGATTGAGCAATGCGGAGCGTGAAATTGTCGACCGTCCTGGTTGTTCTGGGTATGTCCGTCGCGATGGCGTTCGTGAATGGCTGCAACTCGCAGATGAAGGACGTGGAGAACCGCAACCGCATCCAGCAGGCCCGCATTACGGAGCTGGAGAGCCAGTTGCAGGCGGCCCAGTTGCAGTTGGACCAGCTCAAGAGACAGCTCGATGCGGCCAACGCCACGGGCGGGGTCGAGGTGGAGACGCTTCGTCAGAAGATCGCGGCGCTCGAAGAGGATATCGCCAAGAAGGAAGCGTTGATCAAGTCCATGCAGGACCGTCTGATGGGTGTCTCCCCCTTGCCGGTCGAGCTGAACAGCGCCCTGGAGGACTTCGCCAGGGGCAGCGATATGATCGAATATGATGCCAGTCGGGGCCTGGTCAAGTTCAAGAGCGACCTGCTCTTCGAGAAGGGCAGCGATGTCGTGACGAGCCAGGCCGGCGAGGCCGTCCGGAAGCTCGCGGGGATCCTCAATTCCGAGCAGGCCAGGCAATTCCATGCTATCGTGGCGGGACACACGGATGATATCCCGATCCAGAAGCCGGATACACGGGACAAGCATCCGACGAATCGTCACCTGTCGTCCCACCGGGCGATCGCGGTCGCGGAGGTCATGGAGAAGAGCGGCATCGAGCCGGGTCGGCTGAGCACTCGAGGCTTTGGCGAATACCGTCCGGTCGAAGCGAACGCCGCCGGCAAAAAGGGCAATCCGAAAAACCGTCGGGTCGAAATCTACATTGTGCCCGCAGGCACGTGAGCACGCATTCCAGGCGGATACGCGATCCAATCGAGCAGGTCTTCGTAAAGTAGGACACGAAGACCTGCTTTTTGTTTTGTCGCGGTGGGGATATCGCCAGGGACAAGCCATGGGGGACACGGGCACGTTCACGAATCATTCTGTTGCAGCGGGGCCGGCGGCATGTCCGGATGGCGCGAAAAAACGTTGTCGGGACGGGTCGGCCGGCTCTATAATCGGTCGCAGGGAGGGGGGGGGTGCATTGCGAGGGTCTTTGTGGAGATTCGATGGTGCGAACAGTCAGACCGGCCGGCATCGTTGTGGGTGTCGCGATCTATCTGCTCTTGATGATCTGCGGCTGCCAGAAGGAGCGGGCATCCGGTCCGGCGGCGCAGGCCGAACCGCCGGCCCACACGACGATGGATGCAGAGCCTCAGGCGAGCGCGCCGGTCGCGAGTCCGCTGCCGCAGACGACGCCGGAGACGCCGGAGGCGCAGATTGTCCCGCCCGAACCGAATGAGGCAGACCCGACGATCCGTCTTGTGTTGAAGTTCTCGCCGGGGCAGGCTGCGACGTACAAGGTCACCGTCGAGGCCGAGAAGAGCGTCGAGTGGATGGGAGCGGTCAAGCCCGCCGGCTATGCCGACGGGCGCTCAGGCAACCGCGTCGAGATCACATTCGAGCAGCAGGTCCGGGAGGTCCGGGCCAACGGCAATGCCGTACTGGGCATCACGATCCGGGCCCTCAAATACCTCGGCCAAACCCGGAGCGAGGTCGTCTTCGACTTCGACAGCGGCAGGGCCGAGGACCGGGACAACCCTCTGATGTCGCTGATGGGGAAGAGCTATGGACTGGAGATGTCGCCCGGAGGCGAGGTGGTTGCGCTGCTCGATATGGAGTCGGTTCGGCAGGCAGTGAAGGTTGGCTCACCGGCCTACAGCGTGGCCTCGAAGCTGTTCTCCACAGAGGTGGTTCGGGACCGGCACGAGGTCCCGCCGCTGTCTGCTCTGAAAGGGGGGCAGGCGCGTCCGGGGCAGAGCTGGAGCGATCTGAAGTCGTTTTCGTTCGGCGACATGGGCCTCAAGGGATATGAGCGGGTCTATACGCTCAAGCAGATTCGGCCGGAGGACGGCCGATCCGCGTTCGTGGAGATGAAGGCGATCCCCTCGGCGGCAATGGCCCAGGAGTTGCACAGACGCCGGCCGGCCGGCCCGCCTTCGGGTCTGTTCGACAATACGGAGAGCTACGAGGGCCGTCTTGAATTCGACCTCGACGGCGGGTGGATTTGCGAGTGTGACGAACAGATGTGGACCGAGTGGATTATTGTCGATCCCACTGCAGAGCAGGGTGCCGCCCCGCCGCGGGCTTTGAAGATGGGGGCCAGGCGGCTGTATCGGCTTGAGCTGGTCCGGTAGTCCGGAAGCCGGCAGATCAGCAGGACGGTTCGATTGAAAGGGAATGCGTGAGAACTGGATGGATGTTCACGGTCGTGGGATTTGTGGCGCTGCTTGCGGGATGCGAGACGTCGCAAGATGCGGGTGGCGGTACCGCTGAGGTCAAGACCCCGCCCAGGGACAAGGGCCGCGTATACTTGACGGTGGATTTCGAGCCGGGCCGGACGCTGCGGTACCGGTTGGTCTCCACGAGGCAGATCACGTTGGACTGGGACCCCGAGGCGACCGGAACGAAGGACCGGGTGCAGCAACATGGGGAGCATACGGAGATGATCGTTGCCTATACACCGGTCGAGGTGGACCCATACGGAGTCAGCACGATCCGCGCGACGGTGGAATCGGTCCAGGCTGACCGCAGCGGCGGCCCCACCGGGCGGTCGATGGGGACCGATGCGGTTGTGACCTCGCAGGGCAAGAGCTACACGATCAAGGTCGATCCGCGCGGCCGGATTGTGGACGCCGCCGAGTTGCGGGCTCTGATTCAGGAGATGGGTGAAGGGGTGTTCCGGGCCGGCGCATCAGGGGCCCGGACGAAGGACCCCGACATGATCGGCGACTTCGTGGCCGGCCAGTGGTTCCTCTGGGATGCGGTGGCGACGATTCCACTGCCGGCCGAGGGGCTGGCCATCGGGCAGACGTGGCAATCGCAGCTCCCCATGCCGACGCCGATGGTGATGCGCCGGGCGAGGGACGTGACGTACCGATTCAATGGGTTTCGATCCGGGCCGCGGGGTACGGCGGCTGTGATCGAGAGCACGTACACGTTGTCGGATGCGGCGCCGTCGGATTGGCCGGTGCCGTATTCCGGGCGGTTTCGGATGAGTGGGACGTTCGGCTTCCTGGGCCCGTATGAGGTCCTTGGCCTAGAAGGGTCCGGCGAAGATCTATTCAATATTGCAGCCGGCCGTCTCGAACAGCGACTGCACCGGTACACGGTGCAGATGAGAGCCTCGTTGCCGCCGATGGGGATCGAGGCGCACCCGCACCTGACGATCGAGCAGACCTTGACGGCGGAGCTGTTGAAACCCGAATGATCCTGGATTGTCATGCTGAACATAGTGAAGTATCCGGCCTGCGAACAAGAAGCCCCTGTTTCATCGAAGGTGGCATCCTACTCCACGCTCAGGTCCTTCGCTGCTGCTCAGGATGACAAGAGAGGCGCAATGATTGGGAGGTAGTGACATCTTGGAACGAGATCGTCTATGGGCGCCGTGGCGGATTCCTTATATCCGCGATATTGGAAAGAGCGATGGGTGCTTCCTCTGCCACAACCTGGCGCATCCGGGGGAAGACGCGGAGAACCTCGTCCTGTGGCGGACGGACAGGAGCATTGTGGTCCTGAATCGGTTCCCCTATAACAACGGCCATCTGCTGATCGCCCCGGTCCGGCACGTGGCCGCCCTGGAGGAGACTTCGGACGATGAGATGCTGGAGTTGGTCAAGCTGATTCGGGAATCGCAGCGGGCGCTGTCCCTGACGATCAAGCCGCACGGTTTCAACGTGGGTCTGAACTTCAGCCGGTGTGCGGGGGCCGGGTTGCCCGGCCATTTACACATCCACGTGGTGCCGCGATGGGACGGCGACACGAATTTCATGGGCGTGTGCAGCAACACGCGGGTGATCAGCCAATCGTTGATCGATTTGCTGGAGGAACTCAGGCGGGCGAGCGCCGAGCATGGCCTGCCCGCGCTGTAGAATTCGAGCAAGAGGGGATGGGACCCATAGGGACTCATGGGACCTATGGGGCCGATCCGGCTCAGCGGAGTAGGTTTCTATGTCCGATGGACTCTGTTCCTGTGCCGTGACGGAGGCGGCGAGCAAGGGCCGGGCTTTTGCCGAGCCGCCTCATCCTTATCGCTCCGATTTCGAGCGGGACCGGGACCGGATCATCCACAGTTCGACCTTCCGGCGGCTTGAGGGCAAGACGCAGGTGTTCACGCCGGGCCTGGACGACTACTACCGCTCGCGCCTGACGCACAGCATCGAGGTCGCCCAGATCGGCCGGACGCTCGCCAGGGCATTGGGCCTGAACGAAAGCCTCACCGAGGCGATCTGCCTGGCGCACGACCTGGGGCATCCGCCCTTTGGCCACGCGGGAGAGGCTGCGTTGAACACTCTGATGGCCGATCACGGCGGCTTCGAGCACAACACCCAGTCGCTTCGGATCGTCGATCTGCTCGAACATCCGTATCCTCAGTTCATGGGACTGAACCTGATGTATGAAACCCGGCTGGGCCTGGCCATGCACAGGAGCCGCTACGACCAGCCGGAAGGCGGCACGTTCGCGGAGGTCAACTGCACACTGGAAGGGCAGGCCGCGGACATGGCCGACCGTATCGCGTACAACTGCCACGATCTTGAGGATGGAATGCGAGCGCGGCTGCTCGAACCTGACTCGATGCGGGATATCGAGATCTTCATGGAGGCAAGGGATCGCATCCAGGTTGATGCAATCGACGACTGGACGATCCGGCGGACCCGCACGGCCAAGGCGATTATTGAGATCCTCGTCGGCGACTGCATCGAGACCAGCCGAGCGAACATCGCGGCGGCGGGAATCCGGACCGCCGCCGAGGCGTGCGCCCAAACTGAGAACCTGATCGGGCTGTCGGTTGAGAACGACCGCAAGTTGCGGGAGATGGAAGATTTCCTGCTCCGACGATTCTACCATCATGAATCGCTCCTGCAGAACTCCGAGAAGGTGCGAGGCTGGCTCGGCGAGCTGTTCGAGCGGCTCTGCAGCCGGCCCGAAGGGATGCCTGGCTACTTCCAACGTTTCATTCCCCAGCACGGCCTGCAGCGAGCCGTCTGCGACTACATCGCCGGCATGACCGACCGCTATTGCCTCAAAGTACTCGGCGTCGCGCCTGCGTAGTGGACTTACGGCGGGATTTCGGAGGCCAGTTGGTCCTATTTCGACGGACCGGTCTGCGAAAGGCAAATCGCTGGCGATGTCACCCAAGATCAAGGTGACGCTGCATGTGACAAAATAGCTTGCCGCCATTACCTGGAAAAACACGCGACGCAGTCGCACAGCCGGGTTACGGGAATCGCCGTAAGTCTGTTTGCGACAATGAGATGGCGGACTCACCTCGTTTTGTAGCCTGTCCCCGGCACAAATTTTTGAAAAAATCCTTGAATAATTCTCTTGTCAGCTTCGACAGATGTAGTAGAATGGCTTCTACGTTTGTAGAAGGATTGAAGAAAATGAAGCTGACAGAAGCAGAATGGCAGATCATGAACGCGTTGTGGCAGAAGCATCCGGCCACGGCGCGAGACATCATGGACCGCCTGCCGGAAGAGGTCAACTGGGCCTACACCACAATAAAGACCATGTTGACCCGACTGGTGGAGAAGAAGGCGGTCGGCGAAGTCAAGCAAGGCAACACGAGCGTTTATGAGCCGCTGGTCTCGCAGCAGAGGGCCCGGCTCAGTGCGTTTCGGTCGTTGCTGGATCAGGCCTTCGACGGGGCTGTCGGGCCGCTGGTGCACTTCCTCGCGGAGCAGGAGCAGTTCACGGCCAAGGAGAAGGCCGAACTCAAGAAGATCCTGGAAAGCGACGCGGAAAGTAAAGGGGAATAGCTATGGTTGAGCCACTGAACGCAATCGCCCGCCTGTGGTGGGATTGGTCGGTCGCCATGTTCTGGCAGGTCGGTCTGTTGATCCTGTTGATCGCGGCCATCGACCGGCTGATTCGCCGGTGGGCCTGGCCGCAATTGCGGTATGCGCTGTGGTCGCTCATCCTGGTCAAGCTGCTCCTGCCGCCTTCGCTGTCATTGCCGAGCGGGATCATTCCGGGGTTGGAGCCCGTCGTCAAGCAGGCCCTTGCCCGGCTGGAGTCCGAAAGATCGCCTGCCGCGGAGAGCAGCGTCCTGTTCTCTCTGAACGAAGACATGCTCTCAGGTAGTGTGCCCGCAAGGGCATCTCGTAGCACGGGCATCTTGCCCGTGAGTAGCATGGGCGTCTCGCCCATGATTCCAGACCACGGGCAGGATGCCCGTGCTACTCATGGGCGAGACGCCCATGCCACTGGGTTCGACGATGCTACCCGGGCGGGAGTGTTTGCGCAGGTGGCATGGCAAGTTCACGCGATGACGGCGTCCCTTGTGGGAACGCTGATTCTGGGAATATGGCTGTTCTTCAGGTTGCACTCGCTGGTCGGCCGGAACGCACAGATCGCGGCAGCCGCTTCACTGCCGCAATCCTTCTACAATCAACTGGCCGGCTGTGCGAGGCGCCTGGAGCTGCGCTGCATTCCCCGTGTCGTCGTGACCAGAAGGCTCGCCACCCCAGCAGTGTTCGGCGTGTTTCGCCCGGTGCTGCTGATGCCCAGGGGTTACCTGAGCAGGCTCTCCCGGCGGGACACCGAGCACATGCTCCTGCACGAGCTGGCGCACATCAAGCGGGGCGATCTGGCCGCACATAGTGTCTATATGCTCCTCCAGATCGTCTACTGGTACAACCCGTTGCTGTGGCTTGTGCGCCGGCAGATGCACCACTTGCGCGAGCTGTCGTGCGATGCGACCGTGGCCGAGCTGCTGCGCGAGCAGACGACGGCCTATCGCCAGACGCTTCTGGAAACCGCCCGGCGGCTGTTGACCTCGTCGGTCGAGCCGGGCCTGGGCCTGCTTGGCCTGTTTGAAGACTCGAATCGTTTACTTGTCCGTTTGGATTGGCTGACCAAGCCAACCTGGAGGCATAGAACCATGAAACGTGTTACCGTAACCGTCATTGCCGCTCTGATGCTGGCCTGCGTGCTTCCCATGGCCCGGGCCCAGGAGGCGGCTTCGAATGAACAATCACCCGATGTTGTGAAACACGAGGAACCGTCGTCGCAGGACATTGCCGCCCTGCGGGCACAGCTTGAGCAGTTGATGGCCCAGCAGCAGCAATTGCAGGAGCAACTGCGGGCCCTGATGGAGAAGCGCGGCGAGACGCGTGTCAAAGACATGCCGAGCCGCGCACGCCCGGTTGTCGTGACCACACCCAGCGAGAAGAAGACAGACGGCGACCGCAAGATCACCGTCGTCCCATGGCAGGACAAAGAGCCTTCCGATGCAGAGCTTCGTGAGCTGCGTGAGGCCGAGAAGAAGGCCGTGCAGGCCTACCAGGAGCAGGCGCGGGCCATGCTCGAAATGAAGAGGGCCCAGCTTGAGGCCGAGAAGGCCCAGTTGGAGGCCGGCAAGGCCGCCATCGAAGGCGAGCGGGCCAAGGCCGAGGCAAAGCGTCAGAAGGAATGGGCCAAGGACCAGCAGAAGTGGGCCGAGCAGATGGAGCAGTGGCGCGCCGGCGTCGAGGAATGGCAAAACGGCGAAGAGATGAGACGTTGGAAACAGGAAGGGGAACGGTGGGGCCAGGAGCTGGCGCGTCGCTATGGGCAGGCCAGCGAGGGTTCAGCCCATGACTTGCCTGCGGACGGGCCGGGCCCGATGCCGACCATGCCCCCAATGCCACCCATGCCGGCGATGCCGGCCGCGCCTCCAGCGCCTGCTGCGCCCCTGAACGTCCGCGTCGCTCCCGTCGCCCAGGAGCCGCATCCTGTCCCGCAAGTTCCGACGCCTGTGGTCGAGGCAGCCCCCCCTGCGACGCCGACAACTCCGGCCAAGCCGCACAAACCCGGACAGACCGTGTCCTGCGGTGATTTCATCGTCAAGTCATTCCCCGCCGGCACCGTGCTCGACGTGGAGAACAACGTGGGGTCGATGGTGATCGAGGGCACGGAAGGCCGCGACTGCTCGGTCACTGCGACCGCCGACATCAAGGGAGTGGATCGCGAAGAGGCCGAGCGAATCGCCGAGAAGATTCTGGTGCAGGTCACGCCATCCGATGGTCGCGTCCGGGTCCGCCTCCAGATGCCTGAAGGCATGAATGAGGGGCAAGACAAGCAGATCAGCATTGCACTTCACATCGCTGTGCCCGCTGACGCGAAGGTACAAGTGGCCCAGAAGGTGGGAGACGTCCGTCTGTCCTCACTCCTCGGCGACGTGAAGGCGGTCGTGGAAGTCGGGTCGATCAAGACCAGGGACCTGCAGGGCGATGTCGCACTTCGCACGAATGTGGGGGACATCCATTTCGCCACTTCCAAAGATCTCTCCGCCAAGGTGCGGGCGCAAACCCAGGTGGGCTCGATATCGAGCAATCTGGACCTTGAGACCACCACTGCGGCGGTGATGCGGTCCGGCGACGCACGCAATGCCCTGGGCAGTCACGCCACGGGCACCCTCGGTGACGGACAGAACAGGATCGAACTGACAACCAACGTGGGCTCAATCCGGATTCAGCGGGAACCCACCCCGCCGAGGCATGAAGTGTTCTGATGGTTGCCTTCTCGCCGGCCATTCGGATATCACTGGTCCGGCGGCTCGCAGAAATTGGGTGGACACCAGGCCGGGATCGCCTCCCGGCCTTTTTCATATCCGCCCTCGCCCGGAACCTGAGTATCAACGTGCTCCGGAAGCGCAGGGTTGCAGACAAAGCAGCCGATGGCGCGAGGACGCCGGAGCATTCCGCCGAGTCCGGCGATGAGGATCTGGAGCGGGCGGTCGCCCGGCTCCCGTGGGATTTGAGGCTGCCGCTGGTGATGTACTACTTCGACGGCCAGGACGTCAAGACCGTCGCCCGGAGGCTTGAGCTTTCAACCTCGGGTGTCTACTTCTACTGTAACCGATTTTCTG
>DCUI01000243.1 GCA_002327785.1 Phycisphaerales bacterium UBA2218 | reverse complement strand
GTACGCAAAAACCGGATGAGCCACATTTATACCCCCACTTCTCATCTCCCGCAATTGCCAGCATAAAGAGGCCGACGAAAGGGGTCGATCTCACCGAGCGTCCCAACTATAATAGTCCCCGGCGATTCTCTGGATGGAAGGTTGGACGGTGAAAGGAATGGAAAGGAGCAATCGAATGGATAAGAGGTGCCTGTTGATATGTTTGCCGCTGATCGGCCTGGCCATGATGCTCTGGGCCCAAGAAGGGGAACAGCACTATGTGCCGGACAGCGACCCGCTGGTCCGCCAGAAGCTCCAGCAGTGGCAGGACCTGAAGTTCGGCCTGCTGATGCATTGGGGCCCGTACAGTCAGTGGGGCATCGTCGAGTCGTGGTCCATCTGCTCGGAGGACGAAGGATGGTGCCGCCGCAATCTGGACGACTATACGGCCTACAAGGCCCAATACGAGGCCCTGAAGACCACCTTCAATCCGACCCAGTTCGATCCGAGCAAGTGGGCCCGGGCCGCCCGAAAGGCAGGCATGAAGTACGTGGTCTTCACCACCAAGCACCACGACGGGTTCTGCATGTTCGACACGAAGCTGACGGGCTACAAGGTCACCGATCCTGGCTGCCCGTTCCACAGCTACCAGCGGGCCAACATTGCCAAGGAGGTCTTCGCCGCTTTTCGGACCGAAGGGCTCTGGACGGGGGCGTATTTCTCCAAACCCGACTGGCACTGTCCCTACTACTGGTGGCCTAACTTCGCCACGCCGGACCGCAACGTCAACTACGATCCCGACGCCTATCCGCAGCGCTGGGAGAAGTTCATTGAGTTCACCCACGGGCAGATCCTCGAACTGATGAGCGACTACGGGCCCATGGACATCCTCTGGCTCGACGGCGGCTGGGTCGCGAAGAAATCCGCAGAACAGATCCGCCAGGCGTATGAAAGTCGCCTGAACGACAGTCCGTCCGGGTTTGTCAAAGGGCGCGTGGTCAATCAGGACATTCGTATGGGCGAACTCGTGAAGAAGGCCCGCGTCAAACAGCCGGGGCTGATCGTCGTGGACCGGGCCGTGCCGGGACCGTACCAGAACTATCTCACGCCGGAGAATCGCGTCCCCGAGAAGACTCTGCCCTATCCGTGGGAATCCTGCATCATCGCCGGCGGGGGCTGGTCTTGGGTGCACAACGCCAAGTACAACTCGCCCACGAACGTGATCGGCACGCTGGTTGATATCGTCTCGAAGGGAGGCAACCTTCTGCTCAACATCGCGCCGGACCCGAACGGCCTCTGGGACGCTGGCGCCTACGAACTGCTGGAAGAGGTCGGCAAGTGGATGGAGATCAACGGCGAGGCTATCTACGCGACCCAGCCGATCGAGCCGTACAAAGAAGGTCGCGTCTGCCTGACCCGGAAAAAGGATGGCACGGTCTACGCCATCTATCTGGCCGAGGAAGGCCAAACGCGTCCCCCGGCTGAGATCGCCCTTTCGACGCTGCAACCGAGCGATAATGCCGAACTGGTCATGCTGGGAACCGGAACCCAACTTGCCTGGAAGAAGGTCGGAGAAGGCTTTTGCGTGACGATCCCCGCTGCCTTGCTGAACAATCCACCCTGCCGGAATGCGTGGGTGATCCGCGTTCCACCGCTGAAGAAGTGACGGGCGTTCAAGGAGTGCTGCTTGCGCCGACCAAAGCTTGATCGAGGGCGTCGAGCAGCTCGCCCTGGTAGTCGTCGCTGTACTCCCAGAACATGACGCCGCCAATGCTTTTTTCCTTGAGATACCGCACCTTGGCGGCCACGGATCGGGCGTTCTCGTAGGAGATGAAGATCGCCTCTTCGGGATTCCACAGATACGGGGCCTGGGCCGCGTCGTCCCAGCACTGTTGATAGGCGTCGTCGCGCAGGCACGGAATGATCTGGCGGTAGAAAACGATGTCGCCGACGGATTCGGCCCCCTGGAACAGGCCGTGGTTCTCGCTGCTCTTGACCCCGGTCCACTTCCGGCCGTAGAAGGGAATCCCGAGGTTGATCTTGCGCAACGGAACGCCCGCGTTGACGTGCAGATCGACCGCCTTGATGACATCGCCCTTGTCCCGATCCGGTGAGGAAGACGGCCGGAAGTTGCTGTGATGTCCCGTGCGATGATCTCCGCCATGATAGAAATCGTAGGTCATGATGTTCAAGAAATCGAGATATCGCTGCAACTGGCCCAACTCGGTATTGTCGACGTACCGTTGGCTCGATCCGGTGGCGATTGTCAGCAGATAGTGTCTATGGTCCGGCTTGCGGGCGGACAGTCGGTCCAGTTCCTCTCGGACGTCCTGGAGCAGGAGCGTGAAGTTGTGGACGTCTTCGGGTCGATAGACATTGCCGGCTCCGGGATGGTTGGGGTATTCCCAGTCGATATCGATCCCGTCCAAATCGTAAGCGTCGACGAAGGCCGCCGCACTGACGGCGAACTTGCGACGGGACTCGGCCGTCAGCGCCGCATCGGAAAAGCCGCCCGACCAGGTCCAGCCGCCCACCGAGACCAGCAGTTTAAGGTCGGGGTTGATCTTCTTCAGGGCATGCAGTTTGAAGATGTCGTCTTTCTTCAACGGGGTGTTGTCGATGCTGGTGTCGAAATGCACCTGACCGCCCACCACGTTGACGAAGGCATAGTTGATGTGGGTGATCTTGTCGGCCTGGATGGTGGAGAAATCGAAATCACGGTAGCCCGCGACATAGGCCACCACGTTGTATTTCTTCTTTGCAGACGTCGAGAAGCTATGACAACCCGCCGCCATCGCCAGCATTGCCGCCACAACCACTGTGATTCCCAGGATGCGCGTTCTGCTGTGTGTTCTCATCGGACGTCACCTCATTCAAGAATCTGCCCGTTCCTCAGGACTCCATTGCCATCGACTTGCAGTGGGGATTGGCGAGGTTCTTCTCGATCAGTTCGCAGCGCTGCCGCACGCACGCAAAGGCCCGGCCGCCGTCGGGCGGCGTGTGGAGGACATAGTCCAGCAGGCGATCGATCGTGCTGGTTGCGACGTGAACGCGCGTGTCCGAGGAACCGTAGTAGATGAACACGTCGCCGTTTTCCCGGACAATCCAGCCGTTGGCAAACAAGACGTCGGAGACATCGCCGACGCGCTCCATGCCGCGAGGCGCCATGAAATAGCCGGCCGGCCGATGCGTGATCCGCCACGGCTCGTGCAGGTCGGACAGGAACATGTACAGGATGTAGCGCAGCCCGTCGGCGTTTTCCCACACGCCGTGGGCGAGGTGCAGCCATCCGTTGTCCGTCTTGATCGGCGACGGCCCCTGGCCGTTCTTGCCCTCAACGATGGTGTGATAACGACACGGGTCGATGATAAGCGACTCATCTTCGATGACGGCATTCGTCACGTCGTCGCAGAGGGCCCAACCAATCCCGGTGCTGCATCCGGCGGCTTTGAACTCGCGCATCGGCCGGGTGTAGAAGGCGTACTTGCCGTCGACGAACTCAGGGTGCAGAACGTAGTTTCGCTGCTGAGCCGACGGGGTCTTCAGATCGGGCAATCGCTCCCACGTCTTGAGATCCCTGGTGCGGGCGATCCCGGCCCTCGCCAAGGCGGCGGGCGGATTGTCCGGCTGCGCGGGATCGTGACGTTCGGCACAGAACGTCCCGTAGATCCAGCCATCCTCGTGCCGTGTCAGACGGATGTCGTAGACGTTCATTTCCTCCTCGGACGCCTCCGGCATCACGATCGGACGATCCCAAAAGCGGAAGTTGTCGATCCCGTTGGCGCTCTCCGTGACGGCAAAGAAGGATTTGCGGTGACAGCTCTCCACCCGGGCAACAACGCAGCACTTGCCCTCCCATTCGATGGCGCCGGCGTTGAAAACGCTGTTGATGCCCATCCGTTCGATCAGATAGGGGTTGGTCTTGGGATCAAAATCGTACCGCCAGAATAGCGGCGTATGATCGGCGGTGAGCACCGGGTATACATAGCGGTCAAAGACCCCATTGCCCAGCGGTTGCTTCTGGTTCTTGCGAACGATCAGAGCTTCATGGGCGTCCACAAGCTCCTTGCATCGTTTGTCGAATGCCTGTATATCCACGGTCGAGAATCTCCTTGAGAAGATCAACTATCAGATAGCGGGATCACCGCCGTAACGTGGCGATTCCGCAATTCTTCATTTTGTCATTTGACGTTCGGATTCTGTACTCGGTTCGGTGGGCGGCAAATGATCGTACCAGCTCTTCTTCAATACAACGCTGGTCACGGCCAGGACAATCAGCGAGATTACGATCCCCTTGGATTCCCGAATGACCAGACAGATCGGCAGGACCACCAGAGTCGTCTGCCAGATGGTGCCGATGACGATGTTGAAGACATCCCGTGCGAAATCCTTGTTGGGTTGGAAATGCGGGTCTTCGGCCATGACCTTCGCGCGGATCGGGCCCCAGAAGCCCCAGGGGCGAACCGTGCGGTAAAAGCTCTTGAGTACCTCATCGTCCTCGGGTTTGCTCAAGAACGTCCCGAGCAGGCATCCCACAATGGAGAGGATGAAGATCGGTGGAAAGGTATACAGGGCGTTGGTTCCGGGCCACAACCGCTGAACCAGGGACGGGACGAACAGGGCGCCGACGATGCCGGTGATCAGGCCCCAGAAGAAGCCGTACCCATTGAAACGCCACCAGTGCCAGCGCAGGACGTTCGCCGCCACGTAGCCGCCGAACAACCCCCCGACGATCCACATCGTGACGCCCAGAATGTTCTCGGCTTGGTATCCGAACAGGATACCGATGCCCACCACCAGAACCGAAACGACATAGCTCATGTGCACCTGGACCGTGTTCGAGGCCTTGGGATTGATGAACCGTTTGTAGATGTCGTTGACCACATAGGCCGGACCTGCATTGACCGTCGCAGCGAACGTCGACATGAACGCCGCCAGCAGTCCCGCCAGGAGCAATCCGGTCAGGCCGGTCGGAATGACCGGGTTCTGAATCACGACCGGCAGGATCTGCTCGAAGTCGGGCTTGTTGCCGGCCTGCACCGCAGCACTCCACATTTGAACCAATGTCTCACGGAGAGGGACCAGGGCCAGGACGGTCAGGCCCGCGATCAGCATGTAGCGGGGGAAGTAGAGCGCTACGTTGACGGTTGCGCTCATGAGGGATGCCTCACGCTGATTGCGCGTGGCCAGAACCCGCTGCATATCGTAGTTCGGCGAGGGTCCGGCCATGCTGGCCAGAACTCCCTTGCAGACCATCAGGCCGAAGAAGATCGAGAAGAGGGACATCCCATCCTCCTGCATCTTGACCTGGATCATCTCGAACGCGCCGGTCCATTGCATATCCATGGTCCATCCAAACCACAGACTGCGCCACCCCTGGGGGACGACGGCGTCGATGGCCTCCGGACTGACATGAACAATGGCGATGATGCCGACGGCAATCGAAACTACCGTCATAATCGTGAATTGCAGCACTTCGGTCAGGACCACGCTGTGCATGCCGCCCTTGACCACGTAGATCGATGTGATCGAAAGGATGATGAGTGCGTAGGTGTTCGGCTCGAGGTCCCAGGGCAACAGGATGTCGGCAAACTTGCCGATGCCCTTGAACGCGTAGGCGATGAAACCGATGACCGTGACCAGAGCGAAGATGACGACACTGATATGTGCCAGGTTGGCACCGGTGCCTCTGCCGAAACGCGTTTGTATCCACTCGGCCCCGGTCAGGACGTTGGAACGCCGCAACCACGTGGCCAGGTACATCATCAGAAAGATCTGGTTGAACGTAGGCCAGACCCAGGGGAACCAGATGCTCTTGAGGCCGTAGGCGAAGCACCAGTAGACCAGCAGCATAGTCCCGGTGATGTCGAACATACCGGAGGCGTTTGAGATGCCCAGGATGTACCAGGGAATGGTCTTGCCGCCCAGGAAGTAGGAGTCCAGGTCTCGGGAGGCGCGTTTCGACACCCACAGACCCAGGAGAATCGTGGCGACCAGATATGCGGCGATAATGCTCAAATCCAGAACTGGTAGATCCATGTCAGTCATGCCCTCTAAATCGAGACAACCTGTCGCAATCCGGAATCCTAAAGTGCACAGATTTTACAGGTCGATCGCGTAGGAGACAAGGAGGAAGCGACAGAATCTCAATTCTGTGATCCCCGGAATCTTGCGGGCACGGTACGGACATCGGTTGTTCGATCCCGTAGGATACGAAACACCATCCGAGTGTAAGGCAGGCAATTCCTAGGAGTTGGCGTCAACATCGGTGACCAAGATGAAGTGGCAATGGAAAAGTATCTCCGGTTATCCACACTTGAACACGGGCTGGACCGAACTTTCCGATGCCCAGATCGCACCCAATCGCGCACTGTCTCCACAAGGAGGACGCCGCAGGATAGGCGTCACGCGGCTTTGTGGTGATACGATTCCAGCAATCCAGCGAGACGCTCGATGATCGCCGTCTCGAACGTGGCGTACCGAGGCTTCGGCACGTTCGGTTCCACCTCGCCGGCTCCCGTCTGGAGCTTACGCTGGTAGAATCCCGCCCGGCAATCCTTGCGAGCCTCTGTCCGCTCGTACCGCTGGGCGTTGCACATCTCCTGGGCTTCTTTGTCGAGCATCTCGTTGAACGCCTCTTGTACTGTCTTGCGGACCACGCCATGCAGATGATCGTGCACCTTCGCCTCGTCGATGCGGATGATCTCGCTCAAGTCCTGGGGCTCCTGTGCCGATGTACGGCTCTGTTTTATTGTCATCGTTCGGTCCTCCAATAAAGGGTTATCTACAATTCCACAATCGTCCCTTCAGGAGGACCTCTTCATGGTCCGATACAAATACGCGAAAGAAATCCTACGTCATCCCCATCAATCGCGTCGTCCGAGATCATTCCGTGATAGCGGTCGATCAATTCGGCCCGAATCTGGGGCACGGTGTACGTGAATGGGGATTGGGATCGCTTCCAGGAGCATCGCGTCGAGCAGGAGCGCCGCCGGCTCTACCCCTACCAGGCTCAGGTACTACCAATGCAGAAAGCAGCATAGTGGCGTACCTGTACGGCGCATTCAGCCATCCCCACGACCTTGGACGCCGGCACCCTGTGCACGTCCGCCATAGCTCTTGCGTTCCACCGGTTTCTCGGTCATAATGCCGGTGACGAGCGCGGGCTTCCGCGGCGTCGTGCACAGGGTACATCAAGGGAGGCCGGATGCGATACGGCAAAAGTTGTTCTTGGATTGTGATTGGTTTGTGCGTGTTTGCCGGCGGCGGGTGCGGCAAGAAGGCCTCGCAGCAGATCGGTCACGGGCGATTCGAGGGGCCGGTGTACCATAATGATTACCTCGCCTTCGAGATCACGATTCCCGCCGAGTGGAGCATTCAGGACCGGGAGACGGCTCGAAAGATGATGCGGACCGGCGAGAAGATGATGGCCGGCGGCGACGCGGACGTGCAGGCGGCCCTGGAGGCCGGCGAGTCGCGGACCGTCAATCTCTTCACGGCGTTCAAGTACCCATATGGGAGCCCGGTCGAGCACAATCCCAGCATCAACTGCGTCGCAGAGGGGGTTTCGCACCTGCCCGGCATCAGGACCGGCGGCGACTATCTCTTCCACGCCAAGCGGCTGCTCCAAGCCGGCCAAGTGCGGTTCGCCTTTCCCCGCGAGGTGTATACCGAGACGGTCGGAGGCGTCGAGTTCCACGTCCTGGCCGCCGAGCTGCTGTTGCCGACGAAGACCGTGAAGCAGGAGTACTTTGCGACCGTCCGCAAAGGGTACACGCTGCTGCTGATCCTCGCGTATTCGACTGACGAGGAGAAGGCGGCGCTGCGAAGCATCCTCGACACCGTAAAATTCACGCCGCAGCAATGAGGGCGTTGATGACCGGCTCATCGTCGCACTTGGAGGGTAGATTCCGGCTGGAGCGGCTGGCGAACGGCTGGCTGGTGGGACGATTCGATGCGATGGAGGCGCGCGGGGTCCCGCACCTTGTGACCACACGAGAGGGGCCGGGTGTGCAGCGGGTCCGGCGCGATCCTGGCGCCGCCGGGCGGGAGATTGCGGCAATCCTGGGTCTGGAGGACGCTGCGTTCCTGGAGCAGGTGCATGGCGGCGAGGTCCTCGTCTGCGAGCAGGGGGGCTGCGCGGGATTCGCGGATGGGCTGGTGACCACTCGACCGGGACTGGCCGTGCTCGGCAAGAGCGGCGACTGTCCCATCGTGCTGATCGCCGACCGCCGGAGCAGGGCGGTCGGATTCGCTCACGCCTCCTGGAAGGCCACGATTGCGGGGATTACCCCGGCGGTTGTGGGCCGAATGATCGATCTCGGCTGCCGCCCGGACGATCTGGTTGCGTGCATCTGCCCTTCGGCCGGGCCCTGCTGCTATGAGGTCGGCGACGAAGTCCGCGATGCGGCGATCAACGGAATCGGCCCTCACGCAACGGCCTTCTTCCGCCCTTCGGGTCGGCGGTATCATTTCGACCTCTGGCGCGCCAATACCGATGCGCTGATCCGCAGCGGCCTGTGTCCCAACTCGATTCACGTCGCCGGCGTTTGCACGCTCTGTCGCAACGACCTGTTTCCGAGTCACCGCCGGGAGGGGAATGCCGCCGGTCGCTTCGCCGCGGTTGTCGGCCTACCCGCCGTCGGCCGTTGATGCGGCGATTGCCTCACCGTCGGTTTTCCCCTGCTGCCTTGTGTTCTCATCTGAAATGGGTGGTGAGCGTCTCGTAGAGTGCACCGGGGAAGGCGGCCTCGATCTCCTCCAGGCTCCGCAGGCCGAAGAGGAATGCGATGGCGATGGGATCCACCCGATAGGCGGTGTGGCCCTCGTAGAAACCATAACGCATCACGTAGTAGGGCTCCATCTCGCCGGTGCGAATGTGGGAGAGCCTTGCGATGAGTTCCTCCATCTTCACCTCGCTCAGGTTCGGGTACTTGCGGCGCAGGAACGCCCGCTCGGTCGTGTCCAGTTCCCGAAAGAGATTGATCTCAAACGCGCCCTGGATCTCGTCGTTGAAGATCGATTCCTGGAAGCCGCGGGTGGGGTGCAGTTCGCCGAAGCGGATCATCCTGCCGTTGTAGAGGACGTATTGTATGTTCTTCCAGTGGCGGCCCACCCGGCCCAACTCGTATTCCTTGAGGATCATATTCCAGATGTGAAAGAGCGGGCGGGCCATTTCCGGATGGGTCAGCCTCAGGCGTTGAACGAGCCGATTGTCCCCTTGGAGGACCGAGCGGATGTCCTCGTCGACGGCCAGAAAGCCCTCTCCGGAGGAAGTGCCCGGCCGGCCCATTGCCGTGATCTCCGTGAGGGGTTTACCGGTAATCCGTTCGATGCCGTCCAGTTCCTCCACCGAATGCAGCCCTGTCCGAGCCAGGGTGGGGAAATCGTTGGCGTCGACCATGCGTTGGTTTCCCTTGCCGATCTTGCGTCCGCCGTAGGAAATGTGGGGTGGCGCGTTCTCGATGGTGACCGGGATTAGAGCGTACTGGTCGTCCTTCATACGAGCGATGACTGCCTCCGCGCCATCCGACAGTCGCGACGGGGATGCCAGTTGTGCCGGGTCTGGAGTGGTCGCAGGATACAGGATCGGCTCTGGGCGACCGTCTCCTGAGGTCTCGGCGGCACAGCAGTGACTGAGACACAAAAGGACCGACAACACAACGGAGTAAGCTGTTCTCGTACCCATAGCGCAGGCACCTTTCTCGAAAGAACCATCGAAATCGCCCATTGCGATCGCACTCTAACGGTCAGGACGATGTCGACGAGAGCTCGGTTGACAGCCTTCGGAAGAAATTCCGGACCAGTCCTTCGAACTCAGAGCCCGTTTGGTGGTGACCGCCTCAAGGCGGCAGGCTCTGGCGTCAGGTCAATCGAGCTTCGGCGTGATGACCTGCTGGGCCTGGAGGGTTTCGCCGGTGAGGTAGTCGGTGAATGTCACCTTGACGGTGAGCGGCTGCGAGAGCAGTTCGAGGCCTTCCGGCCGGTCGAAGGTGAGGCGATAGCCGGTGGTGAATGAGCTGAACCAGAGCTTGCGTAACTCGGCGGGCTCGACCTGCCATTCACCGAGCAGGGCCTCGCCGTTCGGGTTGTTCAGGTTCCAGAGTTGCACGGTGACGGTCCCGGCGGCCTTGATGATGTCGCCCTCGACATCGACCGGCTGGACGTACACGACCAGCTTCTCCTGCCTGCCGTCGCTGTCCTTGTCGAAGAAGTTCGAGATCTTCGCGATCCGGAGGGTCATCACCTCGTAGGGGTTGTTCGACTGGTCTTTGGGCAGGGCCGAGAGCGAGCGGATCTGCGCGCGGAGCTGCTCGATCTCGGCTTGATACTGTTGGACGTCGCCGGTCAGGCCGGCCTTTTCCTGCTCAAGCTTCTGGACTCGCATCTCGGCGGGACTCTTTCGCTCACTGCCGACGCCGCAGCCTGCCAGGAACAGTAGAAGCGCGGATGCGTAGATGCATAGATGCTTGGAAGATACGAAAGGAAATTCGAAGCACGAAATCCGAAATCCGAAACAAGCACAAATGACCGAAATCCAAAATTCAAAACGGGTCGCGCGACCGGCGCCAGCGTTTGGATCATTTGGGTTTCGTGCTTTCGATTCGTTTCGGATTTCGAAATTCGAATTTCGAATTTGTTTCTCACTTTCTGATCTTCTCACTTCTTCTCACCTTCTTCTTCAGGTGTTGTCGTTCCGGACGATCTCGGGGGCCTTTTGCAGGATCTGGTCCGCGAGCCCGTAGCCGACCGATTCCTCGGCGCTGAGCCACAGGTTCCTGTCGGTGTCCTTCTCGATCTTCGCGGCGTCCTGGCCCGTGTGATGGGCGAGGATCTGGTGAAGCCGCTCGCGAAGCCGCAGGATCTCGCGGGCCTCGATGTCGAGGTCGGTCGCGGGGCCCTCCAGGACGCCCATGACGTGCGGCTGGTGCAGCAGGACCCGGCTGTTGCTCAGCAGGTACCGTTTGTTCGCAGCGCCGCCGGCCAGCAGGACTGCGCCCATGCTGGCCGCCTGTCCGATGCAGTACGTGGCGACGTCGCAACGCACGAACTGCATCGTGTCGTAGATCGCCAGCCCGGCGGTAATCACGCCGCCCGGCGAGTTGATGTAGAAGTGAATGTCGTTTTTGCTGTCCTCGTTGCTGAGAAAGAGCATCTGCGCAATGATCACGTTGGCCACGGCGTCGCTGACCCCGCCGCCGAGAAAGATGATGCGGTCCTTCAAGAGCCGTGAGTAGATGTCGTATGCCCGTTCGCCCCGACCGGTCTTCTCGATGACGATGGGCACGAGGGTCTCGTTATTGCTCATTTTTCCAATTCCTTGCCATGAAGTTCGGTTTGGGAACCCGTGTCGAAGACGCGAGGGCTCATGCCCGCGACTCGGCTCGCAGCCTGTAGACGCTATGTGTCCTTGCCCTCTTCGGTCTTTTCCTGGGCTTGCGTCTCGGCTTTCTTTGCCTTCTCGGCTTCCGTTTGTCCTTCCTCGTGGAGGACCTCGTCGATCAGACCGTATGCCTTGGCATCCTGGGCGCTCATATAGCGGTCCCGCTCGGTTTCGATCTGGATCTTTTCGAGCGGCTGGCCCGTATGCTTGGCGAGAATCTCGTTGATCGTCTGCTTGGCCCGGAGGATCTCTTCGGCCTGGATCTTGATGTCGGAGGCCTGGCCGGTGACGCCGCCCCAGGGCTGGTGCAGCATGATCTTGGCGTGGGGCAGGGCATAGCGGCTGCCCTTGGTGCCCGCCGCCAGCACGACGGCCCCGCCGGACTGCGCCCGGCCGATACAGTACGTTGCAATCGGCGAGCCCACAAAACGCATCGTGTCGTAGATCGCCATCGTGTCGTCCACCGTGCCGCCGGGGGAGTTGATGTACAGACTGATCTCCCGGCCCTTCTTCATATTGTCCAGGTACAGCAGCTTCATGATGACTTCCGCCGCCCGGCCGTAGTTGATGTCGCCGATCAAAAAGACGATCCGGTTCTCCAGCAGCATGTCGTCCAGGCTCATCTGGCGATACCGCTGATATGGGCCGTACTGATCGTGGGTGTCGGGTCTTCCAATATGTTTCAGGTAGTCTTGTACGGACATTAAGCTATCCTTTTCTGATGTCATGCCTCGGCTTTGCCTTCTTCGGATCCGGTCGCTTTCTTCCTTGATTTTCGGGCCTTCTGAGGCTTTTGTTCGGCCTTCCGGGGTTTCTCATCAGGCTGCCGCTCGGTGATGCTCGCCGATTCGAGCAGCTTGCTGATGCACTTGCCCTGGCGGATCTCCAGGCGGAACTGGGCGAGCGAGCCATCCCGCTCCATCTGCTCCTTCATCTTCTCCGGCCGCTGGCCCCGCTGCATGGCCACACGAGCGATGTGCCCGTTGATTTCTTCCTCGGTGACTTCAATCTCGAGTTTCTCGGCGACCCTGTCCATGATGAAGAAGGTCCGAAGCTGCTCTCTGGCCTGCTCCTCGCTGCCGGCCCGGAGCTGCTCCATTTGCTCATCCACCTGCTGGCGGCTGAGTCCTCGCGACAAGAGGCTGATGTACTGCCGTTGCAGGACGTTGCCGGCCTGGCGGGCCACGATGTCCATCGGCAGGTCGAATTTCGTGTTGTCCAGCAGGTACTGGTAGATCTGGTCGCTCATCTCGCTGCGGACCTGGTTCTCGACCCGCTCCTGGAGGTTCTCACGAATCCGGTCGCGCAGCTCGCCGAGGTTCTCGACGTTGAACCGCTGCAGGAAGTGCTCGTCGATCTCGGCGGGCTTGAGGAACTTGATGTCTTTGACATCGATCTCGACCTCGACCTTGCGGCCCTGGTATTCCTCGCGGAAGAACGTCTGCGGGACCTCCACGGTCGTGGTCTTCTTCTCGCCCGCTTTGACGCCGACGAGCAGCTCATCGAGCTTCTCGACGGGAATCGGCCCGACGAAGCCGTTCGGCCGGACGAAAACCTCCGCGTTGTCGAGCTTCGTCTCCGACTCGGGGATCGCGGTCTTCTTCGCGTCCTCTTCCTCGGGTTTGCCCTCGGCGATGGCGGTCTGCCTAGCCTTCTCTTCCTCCGTCAGCTCCACCCTCAACCGGGCGTCGGCAACGATCTGGTCGTCGCGCTGGACGACGCCGTCCTCACGCGGGGTCCACACGCCGGACCACCGTTGGAGCTGCTCGATCTCCCGGTCGATCTGGCCCTCGGTGACTTCGAGCTTGGGCTTGGCGACGGCGATGCCCTCCATCGCCGGCAACTCGAATTCGGGCCGGACCTCGACCTCGAAGGAGAACTTCATCGGGCCGGTTTCGGGCAGCTCGATGTGCTCGAAGTCGATCTCCGGATCGGTCAGGACGTCCAGCTTCTGGGCTTTCATGGCCGCTTCGCTGGCCTCGGCCAGCAGCTTGAGCTTGATGCTCTCCTGGGTCTCCTTGCCGAATCGCTTCTCCAGGAGCCGGCGGGGGGCCCGACCCTTTCGGAAGCCCGGCAGGACTGCGTCCCGGCGGAGTTCCCGGTACTGCTCGTCGCCCATCTCCTTGATCGTCTCCTCGGGGATCTCGACGCTGACCTTCTTCTTGCAGGGCCCGATCTCCTCGACCGCCACGGTGTTCTTTGCGGTCCTCGACTCCTGTGCGGATTCCTGGGTTTCCTGCTTACCTTCCTCCTGTTCAGAGGCCGTTGTTTCCTGTTTTTCTTCCGCCATTGCGGAGCTCCCAAAAAGCTGATGAATTCATCCTTCATGTCGGGTTCTGGAAATAAGATTTCCTTGAAGAATATATGCCTAATCTTCCATTTTCCGGAACCCTGCAACAAAACAAAAAAAGGCTATAGAGGAACACAATCCCCTTAGCCAGGTGCACGTTTCCGACCCCGAAGCCAACGCCACGGGGCTTCAACGTATCGACGACCAATGCCAAACTACCACCTAGCCGGTACCTCGCCGATACTATAGGATCCCGGAACGCCGAGTTGCGTCCGGGAATACCCATCCATGGGAACAAAAATTCCCGACAGCGGGCGATGAGGCTTGAACTCACGACACCCACGTTGGCAACGTGGTGCTCTACCACTGAGCTACGCCCGCGGCTTAGTACGCAAAGTATATACGCCCTCCAGACCCCCTGCAACCCTTTTTTCTGCAAAAAATCCGGGGCTGTCCGGGCCTGGGCCCCTTGGGAACCCGATGCCGTTCGCCCCCGAGGACACGTCGGTTGGGGGTCGTACTGCTGACTTTACTGACTCATCATTGACAGTTTCTGATGCGTTGATAACATGTATCATCAGAGTAGCCACGGAATCGGTGGAGGCGGCGGAAAGCGTCGTCTTTTGCCTGGACCGGTCTTTTTGCGAAATCCGGCTGTCTGCCCCGGACGGCTGCAACGGTAAAGGAGTACCAGGATGCCAAAGAATCAACTGGTTTTGACCGTACTGCCGATCTTCCTATCGGTTGCAGGCTGCGGACAGAGCGAGCGCCGTCAGGCAGTGGTGGTCGGGCCGGTTGCCTCCGTGCCGACATCCACCGCCGTGACACTGTCGGCCGAGCAGTTGATGGCTCTCGATTGGAACGGCAGAGAGGTCGAACGCTCCATGATTCTGGACAAACGCATCGTCGGGACGGGCGTCGAGCTGGACATTCGCTTTCCCGGCAATAGTCCAGGGCTGTGCTCCATCGACCACACCTCCTCCGGGGCGGCCGGGCGGCGGGTTCTCGTCGGGCTGGCCGTGGGAAAGTATGAGGCGTTTGCCTTGAAGTTCTCGCTGATTTCCGTCAACGCGCATTGTGACCCGAATATCCCGCTGGAGGTGGCGGCAGGGGCGATCATCGGCCCGGCCGGCGACGGGAGATTCACCGCCTGCCAGCCCATCGTGCTCGGGTTGTCGGCTGACCGAGCCACCGGCATCGCGACGACCCCCATGCACACGCAGAAGATTCGCGTGATCGGCGTTCATGCGCACGTGGTGAATCCCCGTGCCTGGGACGCCAAAGGAGGCATCGTGACGCTTCGTGTGGAGCCGGCCCCTGACGCCGAGGTTCTCCCCTGGCCGGCGACCGTGCCTGAAGGCGCCGCGGGCGACAAAGCCGCGAAGATTTCGGAACGCCAGAAGCGCAAGAAATCCCCGTCCACTCCCACGTTCGGCGCGAAGCGCGTGGGCGCTTGGTGACATCGGAGCAACGCGTGTGACCAAGTCTCGTGGTGGGCTGTCATTCTGAGCGTCGGCGAAGGATCTGAGCTGGGCGTGATAACAAGCGTTGGCTTCGTTCGTGCCCCAGATCCCGGGCATCGCCCCTCGTCCAGCACTCATTGAGCCTGCAAAGAGTCTCCCAGACCTCTCGTTTTGTCGGATCGTCGAATGGCATCACCATGGGCGACAGTCTCTCACGACTGCACCGGGCAGGCAATAGGACAGGCATTCCCGCTTCCGGGCGAATGACCGCGAACGCAAATGAAGCGGAAGTGCTGTGATGAAGCCGGACGGCGGGACGTCCTGCTTTGCTCGTGCGAAACGCATTCCCTCAATCCTCAAACGACATGTTCGCCCAGGCTCCCCATAACCGGGCCTCCTGCCGGTCGCTCTTGCCTGCCGCGTAGAGGCGGACTCGTGTGTGAGTGGGGTCGATTGCCTGAATCTGGGCGCTGAGCCGATAGCGCAGGCCGATCCCGCCGCTGTTCCACCGGGTGACCGTGCCGGATTGGCTCTCGGGGAAAAGGTCCGCACTGACGCCGCCCTGGTGCGTCGGCACGTTGATGTATGCATATCGCTGCCGGGCCCGCAGAGCGATCCGATCGTAGACCGTCGCGTAATCGGTTTCAACCTCGAACGAGCATACGAGATACGCCGCGCTGTGCAGGCTTGTCACTCGCTCCGGCCCGCACCCGCCCAGCCACAGCGATGCCAGCACGGCTGCCGCGACCTGCGGACCCCAAGACTTCGATCGTGCTCTGCCCATCTTCTTCATCGCCGACTCTTGCTGCGCATCAATTGTTTCTGTCGACACTATTATGAATGCTGTGTCCGAGAAGGCAATGGCAAAAGCCTGCAGGGTGCGTACCCCGCGCCATCTTCATCTTACGATGGGCGGGCGAACTGGTCTCTATCGGACGTGGACTGAACCGCTGGTGGCCCGCAGGGTCAGGCTGCCCGTCCCCTGGCCGACGGACCCGCTGATATGTCTGGTGCTCATGCGGCCCTGGACCAGCAGCGGCAGATCACAGCGAACGGACCCGCTCGTCGTGGACATCTCGACCCGGCCGGCGAAGCCGGAGGGCGCCGCGACGGTCACGCTGCCCGAGATCGAGGAGGCGCCGGCCGTGACGTCGCCGGGGGCGGACGGGGAGAACTCCACCGTGACGTGGCCGCTGGCGGACTCGGCCGTCAGACGCGAGCAGTCGATCCCTCTGCCGTTCACGCTCCCGCTTGTGCCTCGCATCTCGATCTCCTCTGCGTGTGCGTCACGAAGCCCCACCGACCCGCTGGTCGAGCTGATCCGGATGCGGTCGGCCTGCACCTGCTCGGCCGAGGCGCGGCCGGAGGAAGTCCGCAATTCGCAGGAGCCAAGCCCCGACGCATCCGACAGCCGCACGCTGCCGCTGGCGGTGCTCATGTGCACGGTGCCGCCGTGAATGGCCTCGCACGCTACCGACCCGCTGGCGGAACTGGCCCGGACGTTGCCCTGCAAGTTCCCGGCTTCGACGGAGCCCGATGCACTGCTGCACTCGACACTCGTCTGGTGGGGCACGACGATGTCGTAGCTGATGCTCACCGAGCGGTTGTGCCCCAGCTTTGGGGTATCCGCTTTGATCGCAAGCCCGTCGCCGGCCGGCTCGAACCGAATCTCCGTCGCCTCAGCGATCTCCCGGGCCTCCTCCTCTGTGGCAGCTTGGGCGCGAATCGTGGCGACGACCTTCGCCTCGCTCACCGCCTGCCCGGCGATATTGATGGACCCACTGGCCGTGGAAACCACCAGGGTTGAGCCGTCCGCCATCGCATGGTGGAGTTCGACCGTCCTCTCGTAATGGGCCCGCGACCAGTCTCCCACCTCGATGTTGCAGCCCCCGACGGACAACGTCAAGGCAATCACAATGAGAACTTGTGCAACGAATCTCAGCGATCTCATGGTTCTCTCTCCTTCTTCTTTCAGATTGTGCCGCCTACTCCCGACGCCCCACGCGCCGAGGCAGACCACATCTCTATAGTCGTATCTCGCGACGCATTATTGCGACACGTGCGAAAGCAGTTTTAGTTTACACCGGATGTGAGGCATTTGCGAGGGTGCAAAAAGAGTCGCCGGCGAGTGTTGGTCATGCTATCATAAATTGCCTTGAAGGCAGATTTGGGATGCAATGCATGAACGCGCAATATGGCTTGATTTTTGACGTGGACGGGTTGATCGGCGATACGGAGCCGATCAATGCCCAGGTCACGATCCGAGTCTTGGAGGAGATGTTCGGCCTCCAGGGCGTTAAGGACGAGGACTTCACCTTGGGCTACGGCAGGGGAGCCGAGGCGTATGTCAAGGCCGGTGCCCGGGTCCACGGCTTGGAACTGACGAATGAGCAAGCCCACGCCGCCGCCGAGGTCCGCGAGCGGTACCTGGCCGAGACGGTCCGCAAGGAAGGGCTGCCCGCCTTTCCCGGCGTGCTGGACCTGATCCACGCGGCCTTGAAGCAGGACGGTTTTCGACCGTCCATCGCGACCTCGGCGACCCGCGAGCTGTCGCAAGCGATCCTGGAGGCCGTGAAGGTGCCATACGAGCGGATGGTCTACGTCAGCGGCAGCGATGTAACGAAGAAAAAGCCGGACCCGCAAATTTTCCTGATTGCCATCCGGCGGCTGGGCCTTTCGCCCGCCCGCTGCGTCGTTTTTGAAGACGCCCCCAGCGGGGTCCAAGCGGCCAAGGCCGCCGGGGCGAAGTGTATTGCCGTGACCAATACGGTCTCGGCCGAAGAGCTTGCCGGCGCGGACTTGATCTGCGATTCCCTCGAGAAGGTGACCCTCGAAACGATTTGTGAGATCGTCGATTGACGACGGAGATTCAAAAGGAGGCCCTATAAGATGGAAGCGGCAATTCGCGAGGATCACGAGCCGCCGGCCGTTGTGACCAGGGGCTGGCGCTATCATCACATGGGGATTCCCACCGACAGACCCAGGGCTGGTGAACAGTATCTTGCCCATCTGGGAATGCATGTATCCGGTTTTGAAACCAGTCCTTACGGCATCGAGTGGATGCGTTTCGAGCCGGATAGCCCGGTTTCCGAACTGGTCAGGACCGTCCCTCATATCGCCTTTGAAGTTGATGATCTGGATGTTGAGATTGAGGGCAAGGAGCTTCTTGGCGACGTGAGCGAACCTTCTGAAGGCGTGAGGGTCGCCATGATTGTCGATAACGGCGCTCCGGTGGAGTTGCTGGAGTTTCGAACGAGATCGGATTGAATGTTGGGAGATTGCGATGTCTCGTTGCCTGTCGATAGCGGTGTCGATTGTCCTGTCGTTCTCATCCGGGGCGGGTTTCGCATCGCAGGCTGAGCCGGCGACGCTGTCCGATGCGGTCTCCTGGCTTGAGGGTGAGGCGCATCGGATCATCCGAGCCTCCCGACGGACGATGTCCGACGGCACGGCCGCCTTTCCGCCGCAGGTGGGTCTCGGCTATGAGGCATTCTGGCTGCGCGATTACGAGTACACGCTGGAGGGTGCGGCCGATGCGTACTCGGATCGCGAATTGACCGATGCCTGCCGACTCTTTATCCGGAGTCTGCGGGCGGACGGCGCGGGCGTGGACTGCGTGAAGTTCGACGGCACGCCCATCTACATGCCCGGCTTCGGGTCGATGGGCGTCAACCCGGTCGCCGACGGCTCACAGTTTACCGTGGCCGTCGCCTGGCACACGTACCGCAAGACGAAGGATATCCAACTGCTCCGGGAGTGCATCGACCCGCTCATCAAGGCGATGAACGCCGTGCCTCGCAATCCCGCCACTCGTCTGGTCCACATCAAGCCGGGGGAGCCGCAGGATCGATGTTCCTACGGGTTCACGGACACCGTCCGCAAGGAGGGGGACGAGCTGTTCTGCTCGCTGCTCTACGTCCAGGCGAGCCGGCAACTCTCGGATCTGCTGGTCGCCGCCGGACGTGCGACCGAGGGGGCCGAGTGGAAGACAGAAGCCGACCGTGTGGCCCGGAGCGTTCGCAGGGTCTTCTGGGACCCGCAGGTCGGCCTGTTCCGGGCGGCCACTGTCCGCTGCCGGGAGCACGATATCTGGGGCTCCGCGTTCGCCGTGTACTTGGGTGTTGCAGACCGCGAGCAGGCCAGGGCGATTGCGACCTACTTCCAGAAGAATTACGCCGGCATCGTTCAGAACGGCCAGATTCGGCATCTGCCTGCCGGCGTGTACTGGGAGAAAGGCTGTGCCCCCGACACCTATCAGAACGGCGGATTCTGGGCGACGCCGACCGGGTGGTTCGTCTACACGCTCGATCTCGTCGATCCCGCCCTTGCCGACCGGACGGTCCTTGACATGGTGAAGGCCTTCCAGGCGGGTGGGGCGTGCGAGTGGGTCCTCAAAGAGCGGCATCAGCTCCCCAATTACTTGGCCAGCGCCTCACTCCCGCTCGCGGGCATCCATGCGATGATCGAACGCCGGCAATCGCCTTGATGTAGTCCAGGTCGTTCAGGCTGCAGGATCGCGGATCGTTAACCGGGACCTTGCCTCGGTGCCGGGCCGACCGCTGGGGATACGCGTCCCTCCTATTGGGGGAAATCATGCTGGCCGGTGAGCGCGCGATTGCCCGAGATGCTGTAGGTGAACTTGAGTAGCTTCGCCGCTAACCCCCCGGAAAGTACCAAAGGCCGCCTACCTGTTAAGGATTAGTACTACAGCGCGACCTGTTCA
>DCUI01000107.1:63960-133917 GCA_002327785.1 Phycisphaerales bacterium UBA2218 | reverse complement strand
GTTCAGTTATTGTCTGACACTGCCTAACATCCCGTGCCGTCGTTGCGTCTATTGAGGTAAAAGGGCGGCTGAATGACTGATATCTGCCAGGGGCAAGAAGAGGTCGCTTGCCTGGTGCGTGCTACTCAGGCGGGCGACAAGGTTGCGTTCGACCGGCTGGTGCAACTGCATCAGGACCAGGCGATGCGCGTCGCCTTTGGTATCCTGGGGAACGTGCACGACGCAGCGGAGGTCGTGCAGGAGGCTTTTATCAAAGGCTACACGCAGATCGGGAGGCTGACCGTCGCGGAGAGCTTCCGATTCTGGCTTCTTCGGATCGTTGCCAATGAGGCCGTCAGCCGACACAGGAGCCTGCGCCGACGGGTCGCGATGAGGAAGCTCTTCGCGTCGGCCCGTGTCAGGAGAAGACCGAACGAGCCGGACGAGAGAGAAGACGCCAGGGATTTGCAGGCGGCAGTCGAACGGGCCATCCTCCACCTCACGGGGAATGAGGCGAAGGCGATCACCCTGTTCGGGATCGAGGACCTGCCTCACAACGAAGTTGCCCGGATCATGGGGTGTTCCGCCGGGGCGGCGCGGTGGCACGTTCATCGGGCCCGGCAGAAGTTACGGGTCTTCTTGAGAGAGTACATCGATGAGTGAAACGGATGACATCGAAGGGTTGTTACGGCGAAACACGGAGCGGCAGCTCGCGGGCTTCGACCGGGATCGGCCGCGCCGGGCGGTCATGGATCGTCTGGCCGACAGCGGGACTCAGAACGCAGGGAGGAGGATTCCGCTCAGGATCGCCGCGGCGGCTGTCTTCATGCTGGCTCTGGGATACATAGGTATGAGTCTCCTGGATGTCAGGCGTCGCGATGCGGCCGGACCGGTTGAGACTGCGGCTGTGGATGAATCTGTCAAAAGTGATCGCCTCCTGGCATCCACCGATCCGATGACGATTTTCTTGACCGGACCTGCGCGACTGGTGGTCTCCAACGACCCGATGCTGGCGCCGCACTCTCTGTGGGATCAATAGCCGCGCCCCGAAGAAGAAACGAATGGCAACCCAGTTGAGGAGAACAGACATGAGAACGGAGAAACGTAGAGCGGTGACATTTGTTCTGGCGGTTGTCGTGGGGGTATTCGGCGTCCTCCTGGCGGCAGGGGAGCAGCCGGATGCCACGCAAGACCGAGTCGCCGGGCTTGAACTCCTTGTGAATGGCGATTTCGACGGTCTCGTGAAGGAGCAGACGCCGACCGGCTGGTTCGGCGCTGTGTCCCCTGCGCAAACCGATGGTCTGCGTGCCGGAGTCGAGGAGATTCCGCAGCGGGGGAAGGTGGCCTTCATCGAACAAGCGGGTGTAAAGATCAAGCTGGCCAACAATTGGGCCCAGCGGGTGAACGCCATCCCCATCGGGGCAACCGTTCGGGTGACCGCCGATGTGAAGACCCACAACGTTCCCCCGGATACGGGTTTCATCATGGTGCAATGCTGGGACGAAGCTCAGCGGCTCATCGGGGGAGCGACTTCCCAGAGCGTCGGGCCAATCGGCGGGACAGGGGATTGGAGGCGAGTCTCCTTTGAGTTTGCCGTGCCCCTGGGCACGGATGCCATGATTCTGCGCTGTGGGCTGGGCCAGTCGGGGAAGATCTGGTTCGACAATGTCTCGATGAAGGTGACCTCCTCCGCAAGCCCGACAGCAGGCGGGGCGGGCAGTCTCCGGGGCAGGGGGTTTGAAGTCACAGGCGAGTCCCTCAGTCAACTGGCGCGAGTTCGTGCGTTCAGCGATGGTTTGGCCGCGTATGCTCAGCGGGAACTGGGTGCCGACGTTCGCGTACGCGGGGAGGTTTTCGCGCAAGGGGGCGGAAAGTTCCAGGTCGTGCTGCTGCTGGACCTGTCGAAGCCCCAGTGAATGCAGGGCTCTAAACGTCCGAGAGGAAGCCGATTGTCGAGTTCAGGACGCGATCTCGGAATTGCGTGTGTTGCTCGTTGGTCCGCTGCTCCTGGAGGTCCTTGAAGCTGGCCCGGCAGAAGTGGCAACCCATCGTCGTGAGGTGAAAGTCCACATAGTCGAACCACTCGGGCGAGAGGCTCTCCAGCAGGAAGGCCCCGAGCGTGCTGCGTTTCGGGCAGCTCAGGCGCTCCGATTCCCAGACCTCGGTCAGCACGTCCTCGGAAAAGGAGACGGACAGGTCCTGGATGGTTTCACTCGCGGCCACGGCCTGGCGGATGGACTTGAGGCAGCGGTGCTTCACGACCCGGACCAGCCCTTCATCCATGTCGAGCAGCCTGGCGGCCTCTTTGCCTGCGAGCTGGCAATAGAACACCAATTCCGCGATTTTCAAGTCCCGGAGTCTGCCGGAATCCTGGAGGTCCCTGACGAATCGCTGCAATGCCTCGGCCAGGACCTGCCGTTGCAGTTGATGCTGTTCCTCGTGGCTGACGCACCAGCTCACGCTCGGGCCGGCTGAAGCGACGTGTGCGAGCGCATCGGCGGGCAGGTCGTTCTCATTGTTGCAGTAGACGTCCTGGATCAGGCACACGGTCCGGGCCCAACGTGTTCGCAGGCGGTTGACGATTGCGTTGTGCAAGATGCCGAACAGATACGTCTCGATGCTCGTCTCGATCCGCAGGGAATGGACCGCCTTGATGAAGGAGGTGAAGGTGTCCTGAACGATGTCCTCGGCATCGGCGCTTTGCGGAACACGCGTCAGGGTGAACCGCAGCATGCGGCCCTGGTACTCCTCGACGAGCCGGGTCCACGCCTCCGCGTCGCCACGCCGAATGGCCTCCAGCAGGGATCGATCTGTTTCACCTATGGACATGGATCAGGAACAATTCACTACCAACCATCACGCGCGCCGCCGCAACCATATGATACCATGTTCCATCGGTTTCTGCGACTCCCAATTGCCCGGCGTTTACTGCACGTTGCCGGTCGTCTCGACCTTGCCCAGGTACTGGTCCAGCCAATCGACGATGGCCTTGTGATATTGCTCGCGGCACTCCCACGCGATGCTGTGCTCGCCGGGGAAGAGGATGTGCTGTTTGTCTCCGGGGGGCGTGCCCAGGAGGTCGAACAACGGCTTCTGCGCGGTTTCGAGCGGGAAGATCGAGTCCTCCCGGCCATTGAGCATGAGGATCGGGATCGTGACGCGGGGGGCGAAGTTGGCCGGGTCGGACGCGGGATGCCTCTTGCAGGCACAGATGCCCCCGAGCAGGAAGATGCCGGTCTTGAGCCGACTCTCGGTCGCAACCATCACTGAGCCCATTTGCGCGCCCCAACTCAGCCCGACGTAGGCCAGCTTCGCGGTGTCGATGTCGTCGCGGGTGTGCAGATAGTCGATTGCTCTTCGCATGTCTTGTGATTCGTGGACGTACAGGTTCCTGCTCTGGATTCCGTCGGGTGGAAGGATTCGTTCGAGACGCCGCTCATAAGTGCCCTTGTAGAGGGGTACGATCAGTGCCCGGCCGCTGCGGATGATCGTGGTCATCTCGTGCTTGTGGGCTTGTTCGGTCCATGAGCTGTCCCGAGCCTCGCCGCCGGGGAACCAAATGACCGTCTGGTAGGGCGGTTCGGCCGTCCTCGGCAGGTACAAGTAGGCAATGACTCGCTCGCTTGGGTATGCGGCATCGAACGAGATTCGCTCCCTCCGGCAGTAATCCATGTCCTCGTCGGCGTTTTCGACTCTTGGATTCAGCTCCGTTGGATCGTAGCGGTACCACGTATCGATGTATGACGCGAAGACCTCATCGGAGACCGGCGTGAAGTGCGACAGGTCCCTGTGCTTGTGCTCGACGGGTGCGAATGCGGCCTGTGGAACGCTTTCCCTGCCGCCGATGTACGTGACGCACCGCAGACCGTTGCCTTGATCCCGGTCCCAGGGCGACCGGGCCCCTCCGCCGGCGGAGAAGCTGTAGGCATGGTCGGTCCACGCACTGCCGAGGATGCACCGGGCGTCGTCCATTCCTTCGAGCGCGTTGCTGCACCATTCCCGCATGTTCCCTGCCGCGTCGCAGAGGCCGAACCTGCCCATGCCCGGGAATGTCCCCACGGGGGCGGGGCCCTCCCCGAAATTGCTCATGTTGGTGATGTTGGACGGATTGTCGTCCGCGCGGGCCGCCAGGGCCCAGTGAAAGATCGTCGGCAGATCCTTGCCCCGGAATCGGGCGTAGGCCATAGCCTCGTACCAACTGATCCCGCCGACGGGGTAGTCGTCCTGCCCTCGGGCATACGAACCGTCTTTCCATTGGGCGGGGCCGAAACGTCCGGTCTGGTCGCGGAACCCCTCCACAGCCTGCGTCCAAGGAAGGGCTTTGCCATCCCGTGAGAATTCCTCCTGCCAGAACTCCTGTTTTTCATACCCGCCCGCGTCCATGAATTCCTGATACTGGCGGTTGGTCACCTCGTGCTTGTCTATGAAATAGGCCGGGGCCAGGAGAATCAGCCGTTCGCCGTGGTACATGTTCTTCTGGTCGAGATTCGACGGGGGGATCCAGACCATGTCGCGGGGGCAACTGCCTGCCTGGTGGAGGGTAAAACTCACTTGCTTGGAAGGCAGGCCGGCCGGATCCACGTGGGGCGAGGGCAGGTCGTTCGATTGTACGGTCTCGACGCTCACGAACCCTGGCCTGACGGCCTTCCATCGATAGGTTCCGAACGGGACTCGGATGTGGCGGAGCGGGGTCCGGCCGAGGTATTTCCAGCCGCCCGCCGTACGGAAGTATTCGCGGAGGTAGATCCTGGCCCCGGGCGGAGTCGTGATCGCGGAATGCTCGCGCGACAGACGAGGCCATCGGTCGATCAGCAACGGGTCGTCGGGGATATAGCGTTCGGCCCGCTCGGCCAACTGCAGGGCGGCGTAGTATTCCTTCTGTTCGATGAGGTCATCGATCTCGGCCATGGCGTACTGCTGGGCCCACCGCGTCGAGTAATGTTTCCAGCCGATGGCGCCTGCCGCCGTGCTGGCTGCGAGGACCAGGCACAGCAGTGCCGCGACTGCCTTGTGCCGGCGGATCAGCTTGCCAAGCCGATTCACCAGTCCGGGGCGCCGGGCCCGGATCACGCGGCCACGCAGGTACCGTCGCAGGTCCTCGGCCATTTCGGCTGCGCTCTGGTATCGCCGGCCTGGATTTTTCTCGATTGCTTTGGAGCAGATTGTGTCCAGATCGACGGGAATGCGATGATTGACCTGCCGGGGGCGACGCACGTTCTCGCTGAGAATCTGGCTGACGACGCGTTGCTGGGTGTCCCCGTTCATCAGGGGCTCCAGCGTGAGCAGCTCGTAGAGCGTCGCGCCAAGCGAATAGATATCGCAGCGGTGGTCGGGTCTGCCTCGTCCGCCGGCGATCTGTTCGGGACTCATATATCGCGGCGTGCCGACGAAGGACGCGGTGACGGTCATCCCGTGTTCCTCGCAGACTCGTGCGATCCCGAAATCCAGCAGGATCAGCCGGCCGTCGCGCGAGAGCATGAGATTCGACGGTTTGACGTCGCGATGGATGATCCCGTGGCCGTGGGCGTAGTGCAGGGCCTCGGCGGCCTGGCTGATCAGGCCGGCCACCGCGTTGAAGTACTCTCGATCCGATCTACATTTTTGCAGCACGTAGCGGCACGTCAACGCATCGTCGGCATCGGACCAGGGATCGGTCTCTTCCGCCGCAGGCGGTCCGACCGATACGGTCTGTGATGCCTTTGCCCGACGGAGATCCGCAATCACCCGGTCGAGATTGCGACCGTCGATCATCTCCATGGCGAAGTAGCAGACGTCCCGTTCGGCCCCGTCGGCAAAAATTGTCACGATACCCGGGTGGCATAGTCCGGCGGCGGCCCTGGCCTCCCGTCGAAACCGCTGGACGGCTGCAGAACCCTCAGTCCGCCCGAAAGGGAGCACCTTGAGGGCCACGCGGCGGTTCAGGGAAAGCTGCACGGCCTGATAGACGACGCCCATGCCGCCCGTGCCAAGTCTTCGCTCGATCCGGAAATCGCCGATTTGGAGATTCGGCTCCAGGGCGATGGCGGGAGGGTCGGCCTTGGCGGCGCCGGCTTGGGGAGGGAGGGCGAGTGCCGGCGCTCGCGCCGACTCCAATCCGGCGCGCAGCCGAACCGCCGCTGTCGCACATCGATCGCAGACCCGCAGGTGTTGCTTCCAGGCCCCCACTTGCTCTGCAGAGGCACTCCCTTCGATGAATAGCCTGATATCTCCCTGTGACAGGCAATCCTTCACAACCTGCAAACTCCCATCAACGCACCCAGAACCGGCCGGGTGATCGCTACCGCTTGTCTATCCCCGGGTTACCCGCCCGGATTCCGCACGATGTCTTTGCCCTTGTTCATTATAGACGTACAAAGAGCCGGACCGTTCCTATAAATCCTACGTTATCTTGTTCGCATCGATCCGATGTTCAGTCTAAGCAAGGGTTTAGGTCGCACGTGATGGCCTGTTTCCAGGTCCTGTCTGATGCCCGTCTGGGGAGGGGCCGGGGCTGTCCAGAATCAGGGTCCGGGTAGGGCTGATGAGCCTGTAACGGATACCCCTCCAGCGGATAGTCCGGCCGAATGCGGAAGACAGAAGTGAGACGAGGAGCACGATCGACCAGAGCCAGCAGCCGAGAATGTCGGCGAGAGCGGCAGGCAACAATCGGGGAAGGTGCGCCGTGAGGATTTGGCCGGCAATCAACTGTCGGAGCACCGCCCGAGCGAGCTGGCCGGCCAGAAACAGGCAGGGAATAGCAGCCACAAGAAAGATATGGCCCGCATGGACCTGGGCGGCATGGATTGCCATGGCGACTGTGCCCCAGAGGCCCGCGACCGAGCCGAGGCTGCTGAGCATGCCGAGCCACCAGGTGCAGGGAGCATAGACCCGCGTGATGAGGAATTGCCGACGGCCGAACTCGAAGAGTTTCAGCCAGGTCGTCGATTCGAAGGATGCGACCAGGCACTCCGGAACAAAAGTGACCTTCATGCCCGCTCGTTTCACCGCCTGGCTCAGAGACAGGTCATCGCTCAGTGTGTTCGACCAGATCTCCGGGATGCCCAACCGCCGGAAATCGTCTATCCGGACGGCCATCGAGCCGCCCCAGGTATGATTGAAGGGGGAGTTCCCGAGCGATTGGGCCACGGCCCCGTTGATCGCCGACAAAGCCAAGGTGGCAAGATTGTTGCGGATGGGCACAAACCAGCGGTATCCGGTGGCTGCCCCGCACTTCGCTCGTCGCAGCGGTCGTACGAGCCGACCGAGCCAGTCGCGTTGGACACAGACGTCGGAATCGGCGAACGCCAGGACTTGCGTGTCCTCGGGAACCTGTTGGTAGGCGTACAGCAGGTTGAAAATCTTCTGGCTGGAGGCTCGGGAGGAGCCGGCGACCAGGATCCGGATATCCCGGAGACGCGAGCCCTTGCCGAACTTGTCCCTCAGTGCGTGCAGCTCCCGGAACGCAGGATCAGATTCGTCCCCAACTACAAAGAACAAGCGGTGGTTCTCGTAGTCTTGATCGAGGAACGATTGGATGTTCGACTGGAAGTGGGCGTCCAGGCCCTTGCAGGGAATAATCAGGGCCACGCGAGGGCGTCCGATCGTCTCTTTTCTCTCGGTGAACTTGGCCCGGACGTACTGGTAGTTTCGGGCGGCGTAGTACACGAAGAACAATTGGGCGAGGACTGCCGCCCAGCCTATATAGTGATACCAATCCATATCGAACTGGCCGGTTCCGATCTGATGATGCGATCCGGGGTCCCCCCTGCGACGATTTGTGTCTGAGGGGTCCCCCCCGATTTCGGCCAGGAAGCCTTCCCTGAGCCAATGCTACAACAATAGGAGATGTGGCCTCAAAACGCCAGAGTTTTTTCGATATGCACGGGCGTGCCGGCTTCTTCCTGGGTCTGGTTGACGCAGTGGTCTCGTGTGCATACTCCCCGTCGCGGTGAGGTGCGTCGCTCCGTGCAGGTCGTGTCCGCCTGTGGCATCCCGCGCTTCCATTGCCCGACCGTTTGGTTTAGGATGGCTTGGTGTTCGCTGCCAGCAGGATTGTGGTCAACTGCCGAGGAGTTCCTTATGAACGATCCGATGAATCGACGCGAGTGCCTGATGAGGTTTGGATTATCGGGCCTGACGGTGGGGTTGGGTTCTGTCACGGCCACCCCATTACTGGCCCAAAATCCTGGCGAATCCACCGGCTTCGAGAGTTCCGTCATTGCCAGCCATAAGGTCCAGGCCAACAGTGCCGGGGCGACGCTCGTCGATGGCAGGGTGATTCAACCCGCGCGGGAATTGCCGATCCTGGACGAGACGGATGTCCTGATTGTCGGCGGAGGCCCCGCCGGCATTGTGGCGGCCATCGCGGCCAAACGATCCGGGGCCCGCGTGACGCTTGTCGAACGCTATGGGCACTTCGGCGGCCTCTGGACCGGTGGTCTCGTGCTGCTGGTTATCGGACATATCGTCGGCGGAAAAAAGCAGGTCTGCCAGGGCATTGGCGAGGAGATCATGCGCCGTTTGGACAAGATGGACGGCGCGATCATCGACCGCAAACCCGGTTCCAAACCGACCGTGGACGCCGAGGCGGTGAAGTACCTGATGGTCGAGATGATCGAGGAGGCGGGAATCCGGGTCTTTCTGCACTGCTGGGGTGTGGGCGCCATCGTCACGGGCAATGTGGTCCGCGGGGCCGTGTTCGAGAGCAAGTCGGGCCGGCAGGCCATCCTGGCCAAGGTCGTGATCGACGCAACCGGCGATGGAGATGTGTTTGCGGCGGCCGGCGCCCGGTTCGAGCACCGCTCGCACAACGTGGGACTGGTGTCGCGGATCGGGAACCTGGACCGCGTAGATGCGGCCAAGGCCGCGAACACGCCGAAGCCGAAGCACCTGGGCCTGCGGACACCGGTTGCCGGCGTGAACTGGGTGAATATGCACGGTCCCGAGGTCGATGCGCTGGATGTGGTTACGCTCACCCGCATGGAGATGAACCATCGCAAGTTCATTTGGCAGAGCATCCAAAAGACGCGCGGCACGCCGGGATACGAGCGGGTGTATCTGGTCGAGACCGCGCCGCAGCTCGGCGTGCGGATCACACGCGTGCTCGACGGCGTGAACGCCGTGAGGCTGGCGGACTTGCGGGCACATACGAAGTTCCCGGACGTGATCGGCATGGGTGGCGAGGAGGGCGGCGACCACGGAGAATGGCAAATCCCGTACGGCGCCCTGGTGCCGACGAAGGTCGATAACGTGCTGGCTGCCGGTCGGTGTATCTGTGCGGAGCGTTCCATGGCGGACCTCGTCCGGCTGATTCCGAACTGTTTTGTGACCGGTCACGCCGCGGGGGTCGCAGCGGCCGTGGCCGTCCAGGAGAGGTGCCTGCCCCGTGACGTGGACGTGGCCAAGGTGCAAAAGGTGCTCAGGCAACAGGATGCCTATCTCGGTTGAGCCCTCGAAGAGGGCTTGAGGCACTCTCCAATGCGGTTATGAGGCTTCAAGAATCCAAGCGGAAGAGACTCGATTCCGGATGGCAGCGGCAAAGTCTTCGGCCCTGCCGATGCCACCCAGGCCAGATATGAAGACTGACTATCTGAGGCTCAATAGATCCCAGGGCCGTCGCCGCATCCGGCGGCTGGTTCGCGCGGTGTGTCTGGTTGCGGCGGTGGTCGTGTTGTGGTCCGTTCTGCCCGGTGTCTTCATACCGGGCCTTGTCCCCGCCCTCAGTCCTTTTGTGGCGGTCACTGCAATCCTGGCGACGCGCGGCTTCCACGTTTTGACTTGGCTGGGACTCATCGTCGGTTTGGCCGTGCTGGTGCGCCGCCGGCTGTTCTGCCGCTGGGTGTGTCCGGCGGGAGTCTGCATGGACGGCGCGGGCTGGTTGGGTCACAGGCTCGGCCGCCGGACCATTCGTTTCCCACAGATCGGGTCCTGGATTGTCCTGCTCACACTGGGCGGCGCCTGTTTGGGGTATCCTTTGTTCCTGTGGCTGGATCCGCTGGCGCGCTTCGCCGGCCTGTTCGATCCCGGAGTGCATGGCCCAGGACTGGGAGCAGCCCTCTCGGCAGCGGGATTTCTGGCCATCCTGGTGTTCGGATTGCTGTGGCCGAGCGCCTGGTGCGGGCGCGTGTGTCCCTTGGGGGCCTTTCAGGATCTGCTGTCTATTCTATCTGAATCCTGTCGTGTATTGCGGCGAAAGAGGCAGAGGGCCGTCCCGCAGGCGAGCGCCGAGTTACCTGTGCCGAGGCGGATGCTCCTGGGGGTTGTTGCCGGAGCGGTCTGGGCCGGCGCGGTGCGGCTGTTGGGCCGGAAGAGGTTATCGCCTCTTCGCCCGCCGGGCGCGGTGGCTGAGCCGGCTTTCAGCGGAGTGTGCACTCGCTGCGGCAACTGCGTCCGAGCCTGCCCCAGCAGTGTCATCAAGCGAGACCTGGGCGAGGGTGGATGGGCGGCCCTTCTGACGCCTGTTCTGAATTTTCGCAAGGACTACTGTCGCGAAGACTGTGTGCGGTGTACGGAGGTTTGTCCCAGCGGTGCGCTGAAGCGTGTGCCGCATGTGAAAAAGAGAATCGTTCGGCTGGGTCTGGCCCGCGTGGATATGGATGTGTGCCTCCTCGGGGATGACCGGGAATGTTCCGTGTGCAAGAGCCGATGCCCGTATGATGCGGTCCGCTACGTGTTTTCGGAAGCCGATTACACCGTCACGCCCCAGATCGATCCGAAGCATTGCAACGGCTGCGGGGCCTGCGAGGCTGCCTGTCCCACCTCGCCTCACAAGGCCATCGTTGTTGTCCCAGTTTGAGATCCTGTTCGGCTTCGCCTTCGCGGCAGCGACCGATACACGGACATCACCGCCGCTATTGCCCTCGCTCGATGGGCTCCCATTCTGCAAAGGCCTCGATCCGGACCTCCAGTTGGGGGTCCGAAGTGTAGGTCTCATTGCAGTTGTAGTACCAGCCCAGGTGCTCGGAGTCGCCGCCGCCCTGCGTGGTGACAAGGAAACGGTTCGAGAGGTTGCCGATGTGCAGGGCCCGGTCGCGAGGCAGGGGCTTGTCCCCACCCTGGGGATCAATCGGGACCCAGCCGTAGTTGGGCAGATATACCTCGGGCCAGCGGTGGAAGACATCGTCCATGCTGGCGTCATCGCCGCGCACCACGACGGCGCCGACGTACCGCGCGGGAAGTCCGGCGGCGCGGCACAGTGCGATGAAGCAGAAGGAGTACTCGGAACACGAGCCTGTCCCGCGTTTGAGCACGACGGGCGCCGCGTTCCATCCCCCTTCAAGCTTGTATTCCAGGTGCTTTCGCACGTAGTCGAACATCGTGCGTGCGATGGTGTACGGGTTCTTCTCCTTGTCCGCCAGTTCCCTGGCGAGCTTTTGGATGTACGGATCTTCGATCATGTACTTGCTGCCGTCGGCTGTGTAGCGGTCTCGGATCTCGGCGGGGATATCACTCAGCGTGCCGCAGTGGTCGGGAAAGATGAAGTACCGAATGTCGGAGATTTCCACGTCCGCCTCGAACCGGGATTCCACGGTCGCGTCGGATGGGACATCTTCGTACTGAAACACGGCCGCTTCCTGCTGCCAGCGATCTTTCTGAAGCGTGTGTGTGGAGGGCGACAGGGAAAGGGAATTGACCTTCTGTTGCGTCATGTCTTCCGGGACCGCCAGGCACGCCTGGAGCGTTCTGATTCGGCCTGTCCCGTAGGACTTGACCTCATGGGTGAAGGTCACTCTGGCCCGGCGTGTGTCCTTCAGACGATATCGCTCGCCGTCCCATCGCACGAGTCGGTACAGCATGTCCTTCTGCTGGTCCACGGCCCAGAGGCACTCTCCGTCCCAAGCCAGGCCTCGCGGGTACGGGCCGGGGGCGTCGAGCACGACGAGCACCTCGCCACCGTCCGGCTCGATCATGTAGATCTCATCGGTCATTCGGTCGGAGCACCACAGGTAGATGCCATCGAAGGCCAGTCCATTGGGCGATTGGGCCGGGGCGCTCAGGGTCTTTACCGCCGTCCCGTCGCTCAAGTCGATCTTTATGATCTCACGACTCCTGCCGTCGCTCACCCACAGGGTCTTCCCATCCCACGCCAATCCCTCCGGGTTGCTCGATGGTGCGTCGATCGCTTTCAAGATGGTTCCATCCGCAGGATCGATCTTGAAGATCTTCTGCCTGCCCTTGTCCACGTTCCAAAGGCACGTCCCATCCCAAGCCAGACCCAGGGGCCAGAACCCGGGCGAGGGAATGGAACGAATGACTTCTCCCGTCCGAACGTCCACTTTGAACAGCCTGTCCGCCTTGTAGTCTGCTGCCCAGAGCGATTCTCCGTCGAAGGCGATCCCTGTGCAGAAGTTTCCCGGCGTCGGAAAACTGTGAACCACCTTTCCCGGGTGGGCGAGAACGGGGTGATTGAGCAACACCACCAGAACAACAACCATCGGGAAGCGTCTGTGAAACATCGTGATTCTCCTTCTCCAGGTTCGATAGCACCGTGGCCGCCGGATCGCAGATGTCCAGGACAGCAGACCATACCATGCGGTCCAGCCTGGATTCAAGGCAATTCCGAGCTTTTCCGTGCCGCACAAGGTCGTCGTTGTCTCTTCTCCACGATTTGTGTACTATGTCCGGATGTGCGTGGGGCCCCAATTCTGAGGGGTGTCGGTTGCGCCGTGTGTCAGGAGAATCGTTGCTGTATGGTTGAGGACGGTATGAAACGAAAAGAATGCTTTTTCGTCTTTGTACAAGCGGTTTTTGCATTACTCACCATGGTGGCTTCCGCGTCGGCTGATGAGTTGCGGGTCCCCGCCTTCACCGCATACCTCGATCCCGATGTGGATGGGGCGAGGGTTTCACCGCGTTCCGGCGTCACCGGCTGGAACGATCCAAATCTGAAAGTGCTCTGGTTCGGCCGAATCGCCGCTTCGGGCGAGCTCGACTGCTCCGTGGTCCTGCGTCTGCCCAAAGATGCCACGTCGAAGCTCCGCCTGACGGTTGCAGGGCAGTCCAAGGAAGCAACGGTCGTCGGCGACGAGGCGAACCTCGTCACCGCCGGCTTTGGCTCGTTCGATATCCCTACGGCCGGCTACCAGCGATTTACCCTCGAATCGCTCAATCCACAGGGCCGGCCGTTCGGCGACCTTGACGCTCTGGTGCTCAAGGGCCCTGCAACGGAGGATTCGCACTTCAATCTCAAGCCCCGCCGCAACGCTGCGGCGGTGCACCTGGTGTACCCGGTGGAGAAGGACGTGGAGGTCGAGGCGTTCTACTGCGAAATGACCGGCTTGGAAGACCCGGTCTGGACGTACTACATGGCCTGCGGGTGGCATCGCGGCTACTTCGGCATGCAGGTGAACAGCCCGACGGAACGGCGGATTATCTTCAGCGTCTGGGACAGCGGCAACGAGGCGGTCGATCGAGACAAGGTCGCCGACGAAGACCGCGTCAAGCTGATCGCCAAGGGCGAAGGCGTCTACGCCGGTGATTTCGGCAATGAGGGCACGGGCGGCCACAGCCATATCAAGTATCTGTGGAGGACCGGGGAATTGCAGCGGTTCGTCGTCACCGCCAAACCCATCGACGCGACGCACACGATCTACGCGGGTTACTACTTCCATCCGGACAAGAAGCGATGGGTCCTGATCTCCAGTTGGAACGCGCCGAAGGAAGGCGGCTATCTACGCGGGCTCTATAGCTTCAGCGAGGACTTCGGCGGCGCCAACGGGCATTTGCTCCGCAAGGCCCTCTACGGCAACCAGTGGATTCGGACCCCCGACGGCCGTTGGATTGAGCTGACCACGGCCGGCTTCAGTCATGATCCAACGGGCAAGGCGGATCGGCTCGACCGCTTCATGGGCGTGGAGAGCAGCCGGTTCTTCCTTGCCCACGGCGGTTTCGGGCCCGGCTTCACCGCGTACCGCGAGAAGTTCACAAGGCCGGCAACCGGCAAAGCCCCTTCAGACATCGTACTGCCGGAATAGAGACCTGCGCCTGTCACTTTGCATTTCTTGCAGGCAATTGCGAGATGAACTCATAAGTCCCGGACTCGACCTCAAAGACGGCGTAGTCATCCTCGACGCGGAGGAACCGTGCGTGGCCGCCCACATGGAGGTAGTCGGGGCCCTCGGTGATGGCCGTCTGCCTGTCGCTGGGGACGTACACGGTCGCTGTAGTGTTCACGGGCACCACGGCCCTCAGCGTGATTTTATCGCTCCGAATCTCCCAGTTGCTGCGGATCGTGCCGTACATGGATTGGTGCTCGGCACGAACCCACGTGACGTCGCCGAGCAGTTGCGGCTTGATGACGAAGTGTTTGAAGCCGACCGCCTCCGGATCGGGCAGGATGCCGCCCAGGACCTGGTAGAACCAGGCGCTGATGTGCCCGAACATGATGTGGTTGCGGGATGCCTCGCCATCCCACTGCTCCCAGAGCGTGGTGGCCCCTTCCTCGAGCCAGCGGCCCCAACTCGGGTAGCCGGTCTTGATCGCCATACGATAGACGACATCGCCCCGGCCGCCGGCGGTCAGGCAGTCGATGAGGTACTTCGTGCCCAGGATGCCGGCGTCGAGGAATCCGTCGTTCTTTTCGATCATGGCCACGAGATTCCTGAGAACCCGCTGCTGCTCGTGCGGCGGGACCAGCCCGTGAGTCAGGGCGCAGCTCATGGCCGTCTGGGTGCCGCCGGCGTAGAGGCCGGTGTCCTTCTGGAAGAACTCCCGGTTGAACGCGTCGCGGATCTTCAGGGCCAGGTCGCCGTATTTCCTTGTGTCTTCAGTTTTGCCCAGCATTGAGGCGATTCTGGCTACGATCAGCGCATCGCGATAATAGTAGCCGGTTGAGGTCACCTTCTCCGGCGTTTTGGATTTGGCAGGGACCCAGTCGCCCAGGCCGATCGAGACGATGTGGTTGTTCGCCTTGCTCGTGAGGTAGTCCACGTAGCGCTTGAGCCGATCGTAATGCTCGGCCAGGATTCGCGTGTCGCCGTTGTATTCATAGAGGTACCACGGGATCAGGATGTAGGCGCTGTCCCAAGCGGGTCCGTTGCCCCAGGCATACCCCCATCCGCTGGTCGGCACGATGCCCGGCAGCTCGCCGCTGTCGCGTTGTTCGTCCTTGAAGTCGTTTATCCACTTCGTATAGGCCGCTGCCGAATCGAAATTGTACAGACCGGTCTCGGCGGCTAAGTGTGCGTCGCCCGTCCAGCCATTCTTCTCGCGATGTGGGCAATCGGTCGGATAGCCGTGGAAGTTGCTGACGTAGGACCACAGCGTATTGCGCTGGATGCGATTGAACAGATCGTTCGAGCACTCGAACTCGCCGGCCTTGTCGAACGCCGTGTGGACGACGCGGGCTTCCAACGTATCGAGGCTCGGTTTGCCCGGCAGGCCGGTTACTTCGACGTACTGGAAGCCATGATAGGCGAACCTCGGCTCCCAGGCCTCCGTTCCCTGGCCCTTGAGAATGTAGGTATCGGTCTGCGGCTTGCCGCTCTTGATGTGCTGGCCGATCTCCTTCTGATCGAGCGTGCCGTCGGTGTTGAGCCGCTCGCCATAGCGCATCACGACCTGTGTTCCCGCGGGCCCGGATACCTTCAGCCTCGCCCAACCGGCCATGTTCTGGCCGATGTCGAAGACGTAGACGCCAGGTTCGGGCTCAGTGAGCTTGGTCGGCTTAAGGGTCCGTGTGACCTTGATCGGCGGCATCATCTGTGCTCGCAACTCGCCCTTTGGGCCGGAATCGACTTGCACCAGGGGCCAGTTGGTGTCGTTGTAGTCGGCCGTGTCCCAGCCGGTCTTCTCCAGTCGGGCGTCATAGGTCTCGCCGTTACGGATGCTGTCGAAAACGATCGGACCCATCGAGACCCGCCACGTCCCGTCGCTGGCGACGACTTTGGTCGAGCCGTCGTCGAACGTCATTTCGAGTTGGCACCGCAGGACGGGCCGGTCCCGCCAGGGGGCTTTGTCGAAATCCCACACGCAGCGCGTGTGCATGTTGTACCAGCCGTTGCCGAGGATCACGCCGAGGGCGTTCGAACCCTTCCTGAGTTGACGCGTCACGTCGTAGGTGACGTAGAACGCCCGTCGGTCGTAGCGGGTGAACGCCGGGTCGAGGACATGATCGCCCACCTTCCCGCCGTTGAGGCGAAGCTCATGATAGCCCAAACCACAGATGTAGAGCCGTGCATCGGCCGGTGCCTTGGAGAGGATAAACGACTTGCGAAACAGCGGCGCCGGCCGCGAGCTTGTGTCGTTGTCTTTTCCCGGCGCGCTGATCCACCGGGCCTTCCAGTCGCCGGGTGTCCGCAGACCCATGTCCCATAGGGCGACCTCGCTGAACGGGCTGGCCTTGTCGTCGGCGTCCCAGATGCGGACCTTCCAATAACAACGGGTCCGTGAAGTTAGCGGCCGGCCGGCATAGACCACATGAATGGACTGGTCGGACGCGACCTTGCCGGTGTCCCAGAGGTCGGCCCGGTCGCTCTTGAGCATCTTCTCGCTGCCGGCGACGAGGACCTGGAAGGCCGTCTGCTTCTGCCCCCGCCACCGGGAGTCCAGTTTCCAGCTCAGCCTCGGTTGCGGCACGTCGATACCCAAGGGGTTCACCATGTACTCGCATCGCAGATCCATGACCCGCACGTCACTGCCCAACTGCGGCAGACTCACGGCAGCACTCGAAACCGCAATCATCTGCGTCAGAACGATTGTTCCCAACGGAATCATCCTTTTCACCTCCAACGGGGGTTGCGGAATTGCCTTGTCATAGGATTGTCTCGCAAACCCCGGCGGAAATCAAGGGCCGAGTTCGCGAAGCGCAAGGGGACCGATAGGACCTATGGCCTCTTCACACGGGGCCGCTGATCAGTTGGGTACGCTTCGTTTGAAATCGCACACGGACCCTTCGTGATTTGTGAAGGTAAAATCGTCGTCTCCGCTCCGCGGTGCATAGGACGAGATGATGGTCGAGATGTATTTCCCCTCTTCCACGCCGTCGGATTCTTTCTGAACCACGACGAGATTGGCTCTGTGCAGACAGACCCTGAGAGGATGGAGGCCCCTGATCTCCTTGGCCCAGCACGACCGCGGGATTTCCTGGAACGGCGGGATTTCGCTCGCACCGCGCATCTGGACGTAGCGGGCATGGGTACTGAGAGCGGCCATGCTCAGAGTATCTGAAGACGGTCTTGTATCGATACTGCCCGCTCGGTCCCCGCAACCGACGGCCATGAAAAGCCAGCCGAGACAGACGCCCGCTTCGACCCACGTTCCGTACCATCTCATACCCAATCTCCTTCACGCACTGCTATTCTATATTCTATGCAAGAATTGAGGATGAGAAGTGTAAATAGCTCGTAAAAAGCCCCGCCGGATTGAGGTGCCCTGCCCCTGGGGGACTTTCAGAATCGTTTGGCCAAGCTGATCCCTACAGCCGGGGTCCGGTGGTTGCCGGAGTAGGGCAACAGTTCGAATCCTGCGATCTCGGGAGCGCCGTGGCGGCGGGCCACGCTGTGGCCGACCACCCAGCCGAGCGTCGCACCGAAGAGCACGTCGCTGGCCCAGTGGTCGCCGTCGTCCATCATCCGCCAGGCGACGACCCCCGCGACGGCATAAGCCGGCAGGCCCACCTTCAGGCCGTAGAATTCGTGCAGCACCGACGCGACCGCAACGGAGCTGGACGTGTGGCCGCTCGGCCAGGCCCAACTTTGGCCGTCGGGCTGATCGTTGTCCCGGATCATCTTGAGTCCGCCCGTGACGGTCGCGGTGATCGTCAGCGCCGAGAGCATCGTCACCGCCCGCTGTCTGCCTGGGTCGTCCTGATTCTCGGCTTCAAGCACGTACCAGATTGCCGTGCCGGCAAAGTGGGTGACTGGGGAACCGATGATGAAGAGGGCCTCATCGCTGAAGCCGCCGAACGTATCGTGCTCGTCGAAGTGGTCGGCGATGTCGTCATCGGCGTTCCCGTTGTTCATCGCAGCGCTGGCCGCCCCGGCCCATGCCAGGAGGGCCAGATTGTCGCCGTTGAAGAATGTGGCTTTGGCATCGGCCTTGAGCCGGCAGGGAAACAGGTCGAGATCGGTTGTGGCCGCATCGAACCAGCCGCAGGGCGCAACCGTCCCCTCCCGGTCCGCCGCTCCGGCGGGCAGCGGCAAGGCCAAAATGCAAACACAAAACAGCCTGTCAAACCATCGCCACACCACTTCGTATGATAGCACGATTGCGCAACACCGCCAGAGAATACAGCCCGCGTTCCCCACGTCGAATGCGACAACCCCGCCGACCTGTTGTGCAGCTCACGTCACTCAGTCGGGATTCTTCCAGGGACATGGTTGTCCAGTTGTGATTACGCACGGTATTCTCCTTTCGCCAAGACCGACCTCATTGCCTTTGTCACTTGCCGCCGTCATCCTATGAGCCAGAGGTGAAACAGGCAATACCCGGAAACTCGTTTTTGCATGCATCGGCGACTCCTGCATCTCTTCGAAACGCAGATTAAGATGGCACCCACGGAAATAGACGATAGAATGGGGCCAACAGGTGGTGGAACAAGGGGTATGTAAGAAAGGACGATGTATGGCCCACAGTCGTGATGTGAAGAAAGACGTGAAGAAGAAGGCACAGAAAACGCTGAAAGAGAAGCGGCTTGAAAAGAAGATGAAAAAGCAGGGCGGAGCCTCAATCACCGGGATGAAATGATCCGGTAAGGAGAGCTGTCTATTGTCCAAGCCGACAACAGACGGTTGCCGCTCATGGCCAGGTCCTCAAAATCCCTGTGCCCGTGCTGAGCCGCAGGAGCCAACCGTGGGCAATCGCAGAGAGTTCCTCAAGCGTACGCTGGCGGCCGGTTTGGTCGTCGGTTCCAGAGCGCTTCTCGCGAGTGACAGACGACGTGTCTTCGTCGCCGGATTCTCGCACGAGACCAACACGTTCCACCCCGTCAGGACCGCATCATTCGGGTTTGCCCAGGTTAGCCGCACCCCTCCGGTGGTCTGGGAGGATGCCGGCCTGACCGTGATTCCCGGGATTCACGCGCGTCCCAACGGTGGCGGGACCATCGAGGAGAAGCCCTGCCGCGAGGCGATGAACCGGGTCCTGGATTCCTTGCGGGCCGCAATGCCCGTTGACGCGGTGTTCCTGCGGCTCCACGGGGCGATGTATGCCGAGGGAATCGGTCCGGCGGAGACCGTTCTCGTCGGCGAGGTGCGTTCCCTCGTCGGTCCCAAGGTCCCCATCGCCTGCACGTTCGATCTGCACGGCAATATCCCGGCCTGCCTGGCCCAATTCGGCGATATTCTCGTTGGCCTGAAGACCGCACCCCACACGGATGGAGCCCAGACCGCGGACCTCGCCGGACGCATTCTGCTGGACACGCTCGCGGGGAAGGCGCATCCGGTCGCCTACGTGCTGCCGATTCCGATGATCCTGCAGGGCGAGAAGGCCATGACGACCGCCGAGCCTTTCCGGTCCCTCGTCGAAGAGGCCCGGCGGATCGAGCGCGAAGGTGTGCTCGGCCATGAGTCGAAGATCCTGGCGGCCACGCTCTTCGTCGGCTGCGCCTGGACGGATTCGCCGGATACGGGGATGTCCGCGATGATTACCGCCGACGGCTCGCGGGGTGCCGCTCGCGCCGCAGCGGTGCATCTGGCCCACAAGATATGGGAGGCCCGCCATCAGTTCGCCTTCGGCTGCGAAACCGCGGGACTGGAAGAGGGCGTCAACAGGGCGCTGGCGGCCAAGGAATCGACCGTCTTCCTGACCGACAGTGGAGACAACGTGACGGCCAGTGCGCCGGGCGACCTCCCGATTGTGCTCCGCCATCTGGTCGAGAGGAATGTGAAAAGCGCCGTTGTCGCCGGCATCAACGATGCGCCCGCGGTGAATCGCTGCTTCGAGGCAGGCGTGGGCAAAAGTCTCGCCCTTTCCATCGGCGCGACCGTCGAGACGCGGTTCGGGCCTCCATTGGAGACCGAGGCGCAGGTCGTGCGACTCATCGAGAATCCCCGCATGGCGGTCGTCCGGATCGGGGAGGTCGAGGCGATTCTGGCGGACGGACCCATGGCGTTCACCGACCCTCGTCAATTCCCGCCCTGCGGCATCGATCCTCTGACCCGCAAGATCGTCGTCGTGAAAGAAGGCTACCTCTATGCGGCCCTGACCCGGATCGCCCCCCGCTACATCATGCTCCTGACGCCCGGCGCCGGAGACATGCGGATCGAGAGCCTGACCTACACCCGTCGCCGCAAGCCCCTGTTTCCCTTGGACCCGAGCGTTTCCTTCGACCCCGAAGCGGCCCCCGCTCCCTAATCCGTAATCGCTCCGACGCCTACAGATATCTCTCCACCAGCGCCTTGGTTTTGCGGATGCCTTCGTTTTCGGGCTGCGTGTTGCCTTCGTACTCGATGCCGACGTAGCCTTTGTAGCCGGCGGCCTTCACAAGGCCGATCAGTCTCTCGTAGTCCATCAGCGGCTGCTCTCCGTTGGCGTCGAAATCGTAGGATTTGGCGCTGACGCCTTTGGCGTAGGGCAGAAGTTCCGCCACGCCCTTGTAGCGGTCATACATGTCCTCGCAGCCGTCCTGCGTGGTGCCCCACGGATGCGAGATGCAGAAGTTCCCGAAGTCGGGCAGCGTTCCGACGTTGTCGCGGGAGACCTGTCGGACCACGTCCGCCAGCCAGGCCCCATTGGAGGTCACGCCGCCGTGGTTCTCCACGACGATGCTTGTTTTCATGGACTCCGCGAACTCGCCCAGTCGCCCGAGCGAATCCACCGAAGCGGTGTGTTTCTCCTCGGACGAGCCCTCGCCATGTAGATTCACGCGGACGGTCCGGCAGCCCAGAACCTTCGCCGCCTCCACCCACTTCTTGTGGTTCTCCACCGCCGCGAGCCTCGCCCCCTCATCCGCCGCAGCCAATGGCCCCTCATCGTCCACCATGAGCAGATGATTCACAACGCCTGCATCCTTGCTCCGCGTGAGCAGTTCCTTCAGATAAGCGGAATTCTTCGCAGCCGCCTTGAAATTCATCTTCTTGCCGCCGAAGAAGCCATTGACGTACTCGACCGCCGAAATCCCAAAATCCTTCTTCGCCTTCAGCGGAAAATCCAGATGATCGAGCCTGCCGGAATACAGTGCCCGATGCAGAGACCACTCCGCCAAGGATATCTTGATCCCCGCCTCCGTCCCCGCTGCCCCAAACACCTCCAGGGAAGGAGCAACCACCAACGCCCCGGCGCCCAGCAAAGATTGCCTGATGAACAGCCTGCGTGTCATATTCCTCATACGAGTTCACCTCTTTCTCTCGGTGCCCGTCATCAGTATACCCTCATGTTGTTGTCAGGTGGGAATGAAATGTCGGGTGTGTGCTCCCCGTGTCGGCAATTCCTTGGACAACGGCTCCCTCGGGCCATATCATGGTCCCCTTGGCGTAGACATGCGACTGTGATCGCTGGGCCGGCCGCAGGCTATTGGAAAGGGGCTGATATGACCAGGCAGACGCGACGCGAGTTTCTGAAGGCTTTCGGAACTGTGGCGGGGTTGTCCGTGCTTTCCGGCGGGGTCGGCAGGGGGCAGGCTTCGGGGGCGAAGGGGCGACCCAATATCCTCTTCATCATGACGGACGACCATGCCTCGCACGCCATGAGTTGCTATGGGAGCAAGATCAACAAAACGCCGAACCTGGACCGGATCGCAACCGAGGGGATGCGGTTCACGAACAGCTTCTGCACGAATTCGATTTGTGCCCCGTGCCGAGCCGTCATCCTTACCGGCAAGTACAGCCATCTCAACGGGCTGATCGACAACGCCGTGAAGTTCGACGGCTCGCAGCAGACGTTCCCCAAGCTGCTCCGGCAGGCGGGCTATGAGACCGCCATCATCGGCAAGTGGCACCTCAAGAGTGATCCGACCGGCTTCGACTACTGGAACATCCTGCCGGGGCAGGGGGTGTACTACAATCCAGCGACGATTGAGATGGGGGTGCAGAAACAGCACACGGGCTATGTGACCGATGTCCTTACGGACAACGCGCTCGACTGGCTCAAGGGCCGCAAGGACGGCAAGCCGTTCTGCCTGATGTTCCATCACAAGGCGCCGCACCGCGAGTGGGAGCCGGGGCCGAAGTATCTGACGCTCTACGACGATGTCGAGATCCCCGAGCCCGCGACGCTCTTCGACGACTACACCGGGCGGGGCCGGGCCGCGAAAGAGCAGGATATGAGCATCGAGAAGACCATGACCAAGCGGGACCTCAAGCTGGTCACGCCCGGCAAGCTCACGTCCGAGCAACAGGCGAAGTGGGACGCCGCCTACGGGCCGAAGAACAAGGCCTTCGAGGAGGCGAATCTCCAGGGCAAGGACCTGGTCCGGTGGAAGTATCAGCGATACATCAAGGACTACCTGCGGTGCATCGCGTCCGTGGATGAGAGCGTCGGGCGCGTGCTGGACTACCTTGATACGTCGGGCCTTGCCGAGAATACGGTCGTGATCTATACGAGCGACCAGGGCTTCTACCTTGGCGATCACGGCTGGTTCGACAAGCGATTTATGTATGAGGAGTCGCTGCGGATGCCGCTGGTGGTCCGGTATCCAAAGGAAATCCGTGCGGGGTCCGTGAACGATGATATTGTGCTGAATCTCGACTTCGGTGAGACGTTCCTCGACTGCGCGGGCGTGTCCGTTCCGGCGGATATGCAGGGCCGGTCGCTGCGGCCGCTGTTGCAGGGGCGAACGCCAAGCGACTGGCGGACCTCGATGTACTATCACTACTACGAGTACCCCGCTGTCCACAGCGTGAAGCGTCACTACGGCGTTCGCACCCAGCGCTACAAGCTGATCCGCTTCTATAACGACATTGACGAGTGGGAACTGTACGATCTCCAGAGCGATCCGGATGAGATGCAGAACGTCTACAACGACCCCCGGTATGCCGAAGTCGTGAAGGAACTGACGGTCGAATTGAAACGGTTGCGGGCCCAATACAACGACACGACCGGCGCGCCGGTGTAATGGGGATCGGGATTCTCGGCCCCGCTGTACAGGAGAGATCGATCTTCAGGCATTCAATGGAGATGTCCGGGTGGCAGCTTCAAGACCGAGGGCCTTGGGGATGGTTCCATCGAATGCGCATAAGACCATCGCCAGGCTTCGTTTGACACTGCCACCCACCGTCGTATGTGTTGAATGTCTGAAACCCAACAGGTATGCCCGGACGTATGGGACACGATGGTCATTCAGCCAAGAATCGTCCCCTGGACGAACTGACGATCACGATCGTTCACGACAACTACCCGTGCGTCGAGTTGCTCAAGACCGCCTGGGGTTTCTCCGCGTATGTCGTGGGGGGCGAGCGGCGTATCCTCTTCGACACGGGCAGCGATGGGGCGCTGCTGCTGGAGAACATGGCGAAGCTGCAGATCGATCCGGCGAGCATTGATGTGGTCGTCCTCTCGCACGTTCACGGCGACCATGCCGGCGGGTTGGCCGGGCTGCTCAAGGCGAATCCTCGTGTGTGCATCTATCTTCCGGCATCGTTTCCTGCCGGAGTCTGGGACCTCGTGCGCGGATATGGGGCGGCAGTGGCCGAGGTTGGCGAGCCGCAGCAGATTTGCCCGAACGTATACACCACGGGTGTGCTCGGCCGGCGAATCAAGGAGCAGGCGATGATCGTCCGCACGGGGCGGGGCCTGGTGATTCTCACGGGCTGCGCCCATCCCGGCGTAGGCAAGATCGTGAACGAGATCCGTCGGCAGCATCCGGGGGACATCGCGCTCGTGATGGGCGGTTTCCATCTCGAGTGGGCAATGTCGCGGAAGGTGCGGAAGATCATCGCCGGTTTTCGCGAGCGCGGCGTCCGATGCGTCGCTCCGACCCACTGCTCGGGCGAGAAGGCCCGAGAGCGATTCCGGGAGGCTTACGGGCAGCAGTTCATCGAGGTTGGGGTGGGCAAGACCGTCACGCTGGCGGACCTGGCGTAGGTCGGATTCACATGGCTTGCAGCATTCCCTGCATCGATGCAAAAGCCATGGTCCTCCTTGGAGAGAACCCTGGCTTCAATGTCAGTAGATATCGAGTTCGCCCTATTGCCCGGTTTCAGTTCTGTCTTGGCTGCTGCATCTTCATAATGACCCCGAGAAGCTCGGTCAGATGTTGCTTGGGGATGGCGATGTCAACAGACACCTTGCCGTTGTCGGCGCTGCCTGCAAGGGCGATGTTGCTCTGGCTTTGTACGGCCGTCATCGGGATCGGCATGGGCAACATCGTCGTGGCCATCTGGAACGTGCGCAGAATGTTGAATGTTGTGAAGAAATCAGCCTTCTCGGCGCCGGGGAGCAACTTTGTGGCGGCGTCCACCTCGCTGGGGGCCTGCTGCGTCGAGCCGCCGGCCTTTATCTGATCGATCAGCTCTCGCATGACGGGGCCGGGCTCTGCTGCGATGGCGTACACCAGGAGACTATTCACCACGGCCACTCGACCGTTCATTCCCTGGCCGTACATGGCGGCGATCATCTGTCCCTCCTGGGAATTCGGATCGGTTGCAGTAAAGCTCATCTTGATGGCGTCGATGGCGACATCCTTGTAGGTCTCCGCCTTGGGCTGGAGCTCGAAGCTCGTCTTCATGCCCATGTCCTTGTAGAAATCAGCGATGGCGCCGGTGCTGAACATCGCGGGGGCCCCCTCCAGGAATCGATAGAACGCCTGCGGGTCCTTCAGCCCCACGACGTATCGGATCTCGAACGGCGGCTTGCTCGCGGCGTTTACGGAGAACGATCCGGCCAGCGTCCCGCCGAGTGCGTTGGTGGCATCCGTTGTGAGCTTGAGCAGTTGGCGGATCTGCGGGTCGGTCGCCTCCTTGCCGGCCATTTTCGCAAGCATGTCGATGGACGTTTCATTGAGCCGGTTCCACGAGGCGGCGTCCACGGACGCGATGAAGTTCATCATGGCCCCGTTCTTGAGGTACCGTGTGAACGACCGATCCGGGGCCGCCGTATCCCCCGTGAAGGTCTTGGCCATCTCCGTCCCCGGAATGGCTGCCACCGTCAATCCTGCACTCAGCGTCGTCGGGCTGGGGTTGAGCGTCAGGCTCACGAACTGCGTCTCCCGCATCAGGGTATCGAGCAGCGAGGAGTACATATCCATTATGCCATCCATCCGACCCATCATGGGCGGCCCGCCCTGGCCCTGCATTTGTTTGGAGATCTCTTTGACCTGCCGGAGTTGCGCCTGGATCATGGGTCCGAACATCTTCGACACGGTCTGAATGTTGGCGTAGGCCCATGCAGGGAAGCCCTGGGCCCGCTTCAGTTCGTCGGCACCGAGCCTCTGGGCCAGGGAGGTCGTCCCGCGAGGCATCCAGTTCCTCATCTCGGTCAGAGCCTGTCTGTTGTTTGCGGTGGTCACGAGGGCAAAGGCACCGGCCTTGACGGCTGCGAGGTTCTGCTCTCTGTCGGCCCCGATCAGGGAAATGCCCTGGGCATCGGGCTGCGCGACGTTCCGGTTGTCTGCGACGAATTTCTGATAGTCGCTGATTGGAACGAGCACGCCGATTCGCGTCGGGTCCGGCACGTCGCCGCCCGGGAGCGGCCCGAACGCCACGAAGCTCCCCGACATGTCGATCCCGTTGGGCTGTTCGCCCAAGAGCATGGACATCTGGCCCATCACCATCATGGATACTCCGAGGGGGGATACGCCTGTCAGGAATTGATCCATCTGGGCCAGCGTATCGCTGAACTTGTTGATTCGCACGCAGAACAGCGACTCGGCGGGTACGAGCTGCAGAGGATCGGCAGATGTCGATTGTGCGGCGCCCCCCACACTCGGGGCGAGAAGCACAATCGCCAATGCCCACGATAGGAATGTCTTGTTTCGATGATTGGACCGATTCATTTCGCTGCCTCCTGAGGATTCACTCTCTACGATTCGGTATTTCGCCTCGTACATTCCACATCCGGTCTACGAGATACGGATGGGGCGCCGCGGCGCGAAACGTACACACCATCTCCTGATGGAGCAGATCGTATGCGGCGGCGAGCCACACGTCAATCCGCAATTCACAAGTCGCGGCGTATGCGGCCTCCTCATCTCGTCAGGCGAGAATCAATTCGCTGAGCGGCCGCTTAGGCACGTGGTGGACGCCGGCGTTGTCGCGCCAATACTTGATGCTCCCGCCCGGGCCGACCTCCTCCATGGCCACCTGCTCCTTCGGCTTGCCCAACGCGACAACGAGCAGGATCTCATAACGGGCCGGGATGTCCAGGGACTTGCGTAATTCCTCGCGCTTGATCAGGCCGATCATGCAGCCGGCGAGCCCTTTCTCGCGAGCCCCGAGAAGAATACTCTGGGCGGCGATCCCGTGGTCGCAGCCGAAGGTGTTGTTGATTTCCGTATCGCCGACGATGACGATATAGGCGGAGGGTCTTTCCCCCTCCGGGGGGCCCGGCCAGTCCTTCAGGTACCCGGCCCACGCCAGAGTGGCGAAAATCGCTGCATTCCTTGTGGGCTCGTCAGAGAGGATGTACTTGAGCGGCTGGAGATTGGCGGCCGAGGCCGAGTACCTCGCCAGCTCGACCAGCTCTTCGAGCATCCGCCGGTCGACGGCGAACTCCTGATGAAACCGGCGGCAGCTCCTGTTGCTGATGATAAGGTCTCGTAGCACGGTGTTCTCTCCATAGAAGCAGGATCAGTCTTTTCGTCGGACCTCGACTTGTAGCGTATGGCCCTCGGGGACCTCCACGTTGTCGTCCAACTCCATGTCCATGTGGGCGACGCCCAATCGGGTCTCATGGTCGAGGAGTCTGCCGTCCAGCCGGACGGTCGTGTCCACGGCCTTCCATTCCCTGGGGACATGGAACGTGAGGGTCTTCAGTGTCAGCTGGCCCCAGCGCACCTCGATCTGCTCTCTTTGTACATCCTGTGTGCGGGTCTGGGCGAACGAACCCCACCCTTCGGCGGCGGTGAATGCGGCCTGGAAATCATCGGGCGCGACGCGCGGGGCGAAGCCGATATGTCTTTTGGGGCCGTGGTACTCAAAACCCGACAGGGCGGTATAGACGCCCCAACTGGCCATTGCACGGGCGTAGTGGTCGCCGCACTCGACCTCGTTGAACGGATTGTGCTTGGCGGGATGGTATCGTTGCTCAACCGCATGGCAAATGGCGAGGGCCTCCGGGAGCATATCTTCCCAGACCATGTGGCCGGCCACCTGGTACTCGATCCCGGTCCAGACCTCCTCCCGGTACAACACGCCCTCTTTGATATAGGGACTCTTGGGCCACGTGCAGGTGAACAAACCCGGCTCGCCGGGCAGGGCAAACCACCGGTCCGGCGGATGCACCTCGTTTTGCGGGCCCACGTCGGGTGCGAAGTTGTACGTCCAAACCGATTTCAGGGCCTGCTTCACGTTTCTCGGCGGGTAGATGTAGCCGAGCGAGAGCTGATGGGCCCAGCCTTGACCGAAGAGCTGGTCCGAGAGGCACCCTTTTTCATACTGGTGCTTTGGATACTTCTGGAGATCGACGATTTGGATGAAGTATTCACCGTCCCACAGCCGCTCGACGCTGAGCCGGTTGCCGCTTTCGAAGATCCGGCGGCATCGCTGGGCGAACTCGGCGTCGCCCATCTCCTTGGCCATCTCCTCGCCTGCCCGCAGAGCGGCCAGATAGAGCGAGCCGACGAATGTGTTTGGGCCCTCGAAGTTGATGTCGTAGGTGTTGTGCTGGCTGTTCTCGATCAGGCCGTCGTCATTGCCGTCCTGGGTGATCGAGAATTCCAATGCCTTCCTGATCCTGGGCCAGTTTCGCCGCAGGAACGCATCGTCCGCCGAGCAAAGGTGCTCGCGATAGGCTTTCAGGATGGTGCCGCACTGTCCGTCCGCCGCATAGGCCCGGTTGCTCCGGAAGCCGACCAAGCCGCGTTCGGGATCGAAGCCCTCGCCGAAGTCCTGCATCTCACGGGCGCTCCGCTCCAGCTCCGGGAACAATCGGGCCGGTGCGTGGGCATAATTCCAGACGTGCGTGCAGGTCCCTTCGCAGCAGCCGACGCCTTCCCACGCCCAGAATCGGCCGCTCTGCCACCATTGGCACGTGCCCGTCGCGAGGTTGCTCACGGTCGAGTGCAGCCGGAACAGCAGCCAGCGGGGAAGGGTGCTGTCCTCATAGAAGGTCTGGTGCCACTTCCTGGTGTCGCTGGTCAGCCGGTCGTGGTTATCGAGAACGTAGTGGGCCACGCCAGCGGCATTCTTGAACCGGTTCGCGTACTCATGTCCCTGCGGATGGTTCGGGAAGAACCATGTAAGGACGAAGGTGAATGTGCGCTCGGCGTCTGGGGCAAGCTCCACGGGCTTTGTGGCCGCTGCCATGCTGCGTTTCTCATTGGCGGAATAGGTTGCTTCCTGGGCGGCAAAAAGCCCCTTGGACCAGTCGCTGGCGGACTTGAGGACTTCCTGGGTCTGTTGGAGAGTGCTTGTCTCTTCCTCCATGGCCAGCACGAGCGAGCCATTGTCCGGCAGCTTGTCGAATGGACCCATGTCCGCCTGGTACGGCTCATCCGCCAGCTCAATCTGGTCGATGTTGATATGTCCCCAGCCGCCGGAGTTGCGGTCGACGATCTGGATCGTCGCAGTCTTGCCTTGCAGGTCCTCGACGTTCCAGAAGTACCATTCGAGCTTCTCATTATCCTTGCCCGTGGCGGTTCGCACGACCTTGTCCTCGACGAGCAGATTGATGCAGGTCTGATCCGCGTGGCTGCCGCCGCCGATGAGGAAGTTGATGTACTTGCGGGAGACCTCGAAAGCGGGGGAGGTGAGCGTTCCGTGGGGCCGGTCGCCGCCCAGGTAGGTGTTGACCAGGCCCTCACCGAGGAAGCCGCTGACACGCTGCTGGTTGGCGAGGGTGCCATGAGCCGGACGCGTGCCGAACGCCTCGCCGGTCACCTTCCAATTGCCGTAGTCCTTGCCCTCGAAGTCATTGAGGACGATCTTCGGGCGGGGGGCCGCCACTTGTGTCTTCGGGGCTTCCCGGGCGGTGTGGGTGATCAGTGTGCGATTGCCGTCCTGCACGATCCGGCTGTGTCGCAGCGCATGGATGGCCTTGGCGGAGTCGAAACACACGGCGTTCTGAAGCCAGCTCAGGACGCTGACCTTCTGCGCCTGGTCGGAGGCGTTCCGGAGCGTGATGTGAAAGACCGTCGCCGGCAGCGCGGAGTCCTTTGCGTTTAGCGGGATGAACGGTGAGAACGCCTCCATCTGGGCCTGGATCGGGAAGTCGCCCGCCTTGTAGCGGACCAGGCCGATGGGGTACTCGCCGGCGAATTCGACCCGGCCGAAGTCTTTGTCCAGCGGCCGCGTCGTGGTCTTGCCCTCGGATTCGATCACGACCGCGAACCCGGAATCGACGGGCGAGTCCGGTCGGTACGTACGGTAATTGTCCCGGCCGTAGCCACTGAAGATGTGCTTGTTGAAGATGTGCCAGAGTCCGGGCGTCCCGTCGCCGCGCAGGTACAGTTGCCCCGTCGCAATGCCGCCGACGGGCATGCCGATGGTCTCAAGCTCTTCGCCCGAGTATACGGCCCGCTCGCCTCGCTGGAGCAGCCTATCCGTAAAATCCTGGGGCAGACCTTTATCTGCCGGCACAAGGTGAGATATCGTCGCTGCCTCCTGTCCGGCCGCAAGGAGACTGTTCCACAACGCCATCGTACAAACGATTGCAACGACCTGAATCGTCCTATGTTCTCTCATCTTTGACTCCGCATCAAAAGGGGTTTCCGTGATCGGATAGCCGCGGTGTTCACTTGTTGCCTTCGGCAATGCCCAGCCGGATCGCCAGCAGGGTCGGCTCGACGATGTGTAGGTTGTTCAGGAGCGGCTCGGTGTATTTGATGTCCCCGAATTCAGCCTCCTCAAAATGGTGCTGCTTGCCGACGTGGTTGTTCCAGTCCACGCCCTCGGTGAGGAATCCCGTATCCCGCTGATGATGTTTCGCTATGGCCCGCAGAATGGTCAGGCCGTCCTGCTTGTACTGCTCGGTGCCGGTGTCCTCGTAGGCCTCGAAATAGGCCAGTGCCGCCTCGGCGTTCTCCCAGAGATATGCGGTGTCCCAACTCTTTTCCATGTAGAGCAGGCCCCTGGTCTGGACGCCGTTTCTGTCTTCGGTCATTTTGAACTGATCGAGGCCCGCGAGGCACCTGTCGTAGGCGAAGGCTCGCACGCGGTCATCGTTCAGCAGCTTGGCCACCTGGCGCAGCGTGCGGAACGCGACGGAATAGGCGACGCTCTCGTGCTCGTCGTAGGTATCGTGATTGATGCTGCCGAAGAACCCACCGGCATCCATAAAGACCTTCACACTCCGGCGGATCGCCTCACGGAAGTCGACGAGTCCCCGCTGTGTGAGTGCGGTGTTGAGCTGGATAATGAAGAGCCCATCGCCGCTCTTCTCGAAGAGAATGTCGCCGTCGCCGTAAGCGTTCTGTGGATAGTGCTGGCCGTCGGGTTTGCACCGCCTTGGATACCAGTCGTTCGACGTGGGGCGGATATTTCGATGGATCCAGTCGGCTGTCTTGAGGGCCACTTCCCGCATGGCGCTTTTGCGAGGCTCATCCAGGAGGTCGCTGAAGATCAACAATTGATAGGCGATCTTGGCCATCGAGCCGGGGCAGAACCAGTTGCTCTTGTGCTGATAATTGAGGCAGAACTGGTTCGTCGTCGTCTCGCGGTAGCCTGTGATGAAACCGGTGTCGTAGTCGATGAAGCCATCCTTCAGCACGTGATCCAGCAGTCGCAGGGCTTTTTCCCGGAGTGTCGGGTCCTTTTCATACAGGCCGAAGGCGTAAAGCTCATAGGCCCCGCCGACGGCATTGGCCGCCCAGCCGGGGCCTTCGAGATTGCCGAAGTCGTGCCAGCCCATGACATTGCCGTCTTTGTCCACGAAGCTGGACTTGCAGCACAGGTTGCCGTTGTACTCGATCAGCGTTCGTTCCACGGTGAAGCGAATGGAGTCCCTCGCGGAATCCAGGATGGTGTAGTCCGGGTCCTCCGGCAGGTTAAAAGGAACCCCCAACGCGCGGCGGGGCGTTGGGGCTCTCCTTGCTTGATGCTGTGCTCTCGAGCTTCACGTAGTCCAGGCCGAACATGTAGCTCTTGACGGCCTTGTCGTTGGCGCCGATGATCTCGACCTTCAGCGTGTGCCGGCCCTGGCTCAGGTCGTGCGTGCCCATGTCGAGGGCGCCCGTGGCGATGACGCCGTCGTTGAACAGGTCGATCGGGTCGCCGAGCTTCTTGCCGTCGAGGTAGAGCTGCACGATGCCGTAGTCGATCGCCTTGGTGAGCTGCATCTTGAGCCGGTAGCTTCCGGCTTTTGCCACCGGCACGGCCAGTTCGAGCACGTTGCCGGGCTTGGCGTCGGTCCACCAGAGGTGCGCCTCATTACTCCAGCCCTCGCTGTAGCCGGACATGTCCTGAACTGTGGTGTTGCCTCCGGTCTTCGAGAGGATCGCCAGGTCTTCGCCTTCCAGAGCGCCCTTGACCTTGAACATCTCTACTTCGCCCCAGTAGCCTTTGCGCTGATCGACCGGCACGGGCCCATAGGGATCTCGCTGTCCGGCGGCCTGATACCAGTAGCTTGTCGCGGCGTACAGCGTGGGCTTGGTGTTCGGGTAGTACTTCTCGATGGCCGCCTCGAAGGACTTCTGGAACGGCACGTTGTCCGTGAGGTGCCAGCGGTTGACCGAGATGTGGCCCTTGTTGTTCATGCTGATCGTCTGGTTATGATAGCAATTCTCGAACAGCGTGGGATTGCACCATGCGTAGCCGAAGTAGTCCTCGGAGCCGGTGCCGAAGGTGGAGGGGAACTTCTCACCATCGACGAAGAATTTCTCATCGCCCTCGCCCCACCAGCCGCCGCGAGGGTTCCAGACGTGCAGCATCACGCCGCAGAAGCGGCCCCGGCCCGTGGTCTTAAGCATGGTCCAGTCGATCTTTCGTCGCTCCGGGTCGTCCGGCAGGAAGGCGTCCCGATGCCACTTCGCATGGAATCGACCCAGGGTCTCGATGGGTTTCGACAGCGGAGCGTGGCTGATGGTAAACTCGATCGAACGTTCCTTGTCCCCATCGTTGGTGACTTTGATCTGGGCTCCTCGCTCAAAGGGCATATACCAGCGGCAGTAAAACCCCGCATCGGTCATTCCCAGGGGGAAGGACTCGTACTTGTTCACGCCGGGGGCTGTGCCGAAGAAGTCGCCCAGCGGGGCCCATACGCTGGGCTGCGATTCGCCGTCCCAGTAGATATGCAAGGTCAGCTCGCGGAGGATGTCCCGATCATCCGGCGACGCGGGCAGGTCCAGGCTTGCGTCAATGCCGGTAATCGCTTGTTCGCCGTCAAGCTGCAAGACCGTGACCGTCTTGCCCGGTGGGATCGTCACCTGTCTGTCCTGCCTTTCCTGCCCTCTGCGTCTGACCTGCCGCCCGCCGCCGCGCCGGGACAGGATTGCGTTGGTTCGCTCCAGAGCGTGCTTCTCCTCTTCCGACAGCTCTCGCGTGAAGGTCGGCAGGATGGTTCCCTTGGGATAGGTCGTGTAGGTGAAGTGGTAGTAGGCCCCCCAGTCGCCCTCGGCGGTGATCTTGCAGGATTTCTGGAAGGGAATGGGGACATAGCAGTTCTGCCCTCTGGCGGCCTCGTGCACGAGGGCCGGGTAGATGAACGGCTCGTTCTGGCAATTGAAGTAGCCGATGAAGGGCAGGTCCACCGCCGGTTCGGCCTGGCCGTCGAGATAGATCTTCACGTGGCCTTCTTTCGCCAGGGCCGACCAGGTCCGCCAGATGACGGCCGGGCCCTCGATCTCGGCGAAGACGAGGGTGTTGCCTTCCTTGCGGATGATGCCGTTCCCATCGCCATTGGCGTCCCATCGCACGTACTTGCCTGTGGCTTCGTCGTACTTGCTGGCGCGGTCCCAACTCGACTGTTGGGCGCACTGCTCGCCCGGTGCGGGCAGCGTGGCCGGATACTCCAGATTCGTCAGGCGATTGACCAGATCGATATAAGTCAATTTCTGTGCAGCGACAGGTTGCGCCGCGGACAACACAAGACACAGACCGATCAGCAGGTAAAGGAACCGCGTGGCGTTTCGTTCGATGGTCTTCATTATTCTCTACCTCCCTATTCCATGAGTCGTTACTACCCGCCCGATCGCAGCGGGACTGCACTTGCCGACGGCAGTATTGTAATAGCAAAGGCTCTCTCCCGCCAGCAAGTTCCTATTCTGTGGAAACTTGCCGGCAAGAGAGAGCCCCGGGCTCATCGCAATATGCGGAGTTCCATGCCCCCCGTGTCAGACTACGGCTGGGCGTATTTTACCGTACAGCCGTAGGGCGGCGTATTGGGCATGCTTACCTTCTGGCCCGCCAATAACTCAGTCAGCGCTTTGTCCACGTGGTTGACCGGGCCGGCGCCCGCCTCCTGTTTGCCGAGCGGGGCATTGTCGATGGCTCCCTCATAGGCGATCACGCCGTCTGTATCGATGATGAACATGTGGGGCGTCGTTCGGGCGCCGTATTTCCTGCCGACCTGGCCGGACCTGTCGTCCAGGATCGGATAGGGCAGCTTGTGCTTCTTGGCAAAGTCCCGGTTGGCTTCAACCGTCGTATGGCTCGTGCTGTTGACGGCCAGCCAAACGACTTTCTTGTCCCGGTGCTTCGTCGCCAAATCCGCCATGGTGTGGAGGGTCTCGTAGTGATACCGGGAGAAGGGACATTCGGGATTGACCCATTCGAGGACTACGATGCGGCCCTTGTAGTCCGACAACTTGATGGTTCTCCCATCGAAGCTGCTCATCTCGAATTCCGGCGCCCGCTTGCCGCGAGGCTGTCCGGCGTTACCGGTACGCTGCGGCCGCTCCCGGCCGGCCCGCTGCAACTGGAGTTGTTGTTGTTCGAGTTTTACCAGTGCGTTCTGGAATGCCTCCTGCCGCTTGCCGATCAACGCTTCGACCTGTGCGGCGGTCTCAGCGGCTTTTTCTTTGACCGCCGTCTGATGGACGGCCCGCAACTGGGCGATCAGGTCCTGGTGGGCGGCTTTCAGTTCATCGATCTGCTGTTGGAGTCTCTGGTGCTGTTGCCTCTGCGTGATGGCTTGTTCTGCCCCTGTTGCGTCGGCGGCTGTTGCATTTGCAGGATTCGGACGTCGCCCGGGCCGTTCCTGTGCCGGCGTCTGACCAAGCCCTGCCGAGGCCAGTGCGAGCATCATATATGATATGCCAAGAGAAATGACAGTCCTGTTCATTTCGTTGTCCTCTCAAAACTGAATGTTCGTCTTGCTCTGGTCCGCCGGGGTCAGGATGCCCGAAACCGGGTAGAGATGAAACTGTGCCCTGGAGCCTGGCGGGTCAGTGTACCCATTCTTACTCTCGTAGGCCATAGGAAGTTCGGTGATTCGTGCGGGGCGCTCACCTTACGGAGAGCGAGTTCTTGACCTCGGTCAGAAAGTGCGTGATCTCCTCAATGGCCTGCTGCGGCCTGTCGAGGTTGCTTTCGATCATGGCCACAAGCCTGGACCCGATAATCACGCCGTCGGCGCCACTATCCGCGATGGCCCGGGCGTGCTCGGGCTTGCTGACGCCGAACCCGACGCAAATGGGCACATCCGTCAAGCCCTTGAGCCGGTGGATCAGCCCCTCCACCGTGCCGGAAAGGGTCTCCCGGCTGCCCGTAACCCCCAGTAGGGAAACCGTGTAGACAAATCCCGTCGTCCTGTCGGTGATTCGTTTCATTCGATCCGGGTCGGTGTTCGGCGTGACCATGAACACCGTATCGAGGCCGGCAGCTTCGGCCGGTCCTGCGATCTCGTCGGCGTCGTCGATGCTCAGGTCCGCGACCAGGACGCTGGTGACTCCCGCCTTATGGAAGTCCTTGAAGAACCTCTCGACTCCGTATTGCTGGATGAGATTGCAGTACATCAGCAGGCCGATAGGAATATCCTTATGGCTCTTGATTTCGCGGATGAACTCACAGGCCTTGGCGGTATTCATGCCGCTGCGCATCGCCCGCACGTCGGCTTTCTGGATCGTGGGGCCGTCGGCGATCGGGTCGGAGAAGGGGATGCCCAGTTCGAGCACATCCGCGCCGCCATCCATCGCGGCCTTCACGATGGCCAAGCTGGTGTCATAGTCAGGGTCGCCGATCACGAAGAAGGGGATCAGAGCGGCTCGGCCCTGGCGTCTGAGATCGGAAAACACGTCTTGGTAGGTTTTCATCAATTGGGCTCCGTGGACTTCAAAGCGAGGGGAATAATAAGACCTAGGGGACAAATGGGACCTATCTTCCCTCGCGCGAGTCATTTAGCGGCCGGTGTTTCTCTACGATGCCGACGTCTTTGTCACCCCGGCCGGAGAGGTTCACGACGACCACCGTCTCCGGGGCGAGCTTACCCTTAAGGCTCACGACGTGGGCCAGGGCGTGCGTGCTCTCCAGGGCCGGGATGATTCCCTCGATCCGCGTGAGCAGGCCGAAGGTCTCCAGCACGTCCTCGTCGTCGGCCGGCACGTATTGGGCCCGGCCGGTGTCCTTGAGCAGGGCGTGCTCGGGTCCGACGCCGGGATAGTCGAGCCCGGCGCTGATGGACTCGGTGTCGATGATCTGGCCGTCGTCATCCTGCAGGAGATAGGACCTGGCCCCGTGCAGGACGCCGGGCCGGCCGGCCGTGAGGCTGGCGGCGTGTTTGCCCGTGGCGACGCCTTTGCCGCCCGCCTCGACACCGATGAGTTGGACGTCCTTGTCCTCCAGGAAACCGGCGAAAATCCCAATGGCGTTGCTGCCGCCGCCGACGCAGGCGACGACCATTTCGGGTAGTCGCCCGATCTGGTCGAGGCATTGCCGACGGGCTTCCTTGCCGATGCAGTGTTGGAAGTGCTTGACGATGGTAGGGTAGGGGTGCGGCCCGGCCGCCGTGCCGAACAGGTAGAACGTGTCGGTCACATGCGAGGTCCAGTACCGCAGAGCGTCGTTGATCGCGTCCTTGAGCGTGCCTGTCCCGCCCTCGACGGGGATGACCTCGGCCCCGCAGAGCTTCATCTTGTGGACGTTGACGCTCTGGCGTTCCACGTCGGTGACGCCCATGAAGATCTTCGTTTCCATCCCGAGCAGCGCGCCGATCATGGCGGTCGCCAACCCGTGTTGGCCCGCCCCGGTTTCGGCGATGAGCTTGGTCTTGCCCATGTACTTGGCGAGCAGGCCCTGCCCGAGCGTGTTGTTGACCTTGTGGGCGCCGCCGTGCAGCAGGTCCTCGCGCTTGAGATAGACCTCGAAGCCAACGTGCTCGCTCAGACGCTTGGCGTGATAGAGCGGGGTCGGCCTGCCGGCGTAGTTCCTGGACAACTGGTCGAGTTCGGCGACAAACGCCCGATCCACGGAGAAGCGGTCGAATGCCTCCTCCAGCTCTTCGAGCACTGGAATGAGCACCTCCGGGACGTAGTAGCCGCCGTAATCACCGAATCTGCCTCTGTGCTTCATATTCATCCCATGCAATGGATTTTTGATGGTCGATTATTGATTGAAGAGAGAGTGCCGCGCACAGGCAATCAACAATCAAAAATCACAAATCAACAATCAGGTCACGCTCTTAAATGTCGAATACTGTCGAACAGGGCCTTCATTTTCTTGTGGTCTTTCTTGCCGGGCTTCGATTCCACGCCGCTGCACACATCGATCCCGTAGACGCCGAGCGAGACCGCCGCCGCCGCATTGTCCGGGGTGATCCCACCGGCCAGGAAGACCCGCTTGGCGATGTGGCCGATGATGTTCCAGTCGAAGGTCAAGCCCGTCCCGCCGTAACGCTGAGGGTTGTAGGTGTCGAGGAGGACCGCGTCCGTGAAGTAGCTGTCCACCTGCTGGAGGTCGCTGACGTCTTTCACCCGCACGACTTTCATCGTCTTGACGCTGTCGTAGGACAGCCACCGGCAGAACTCGGTGTTCTCGTCTCCGTGCAGTTGGACCCAGTCCAACTGGCATTGAGTGGCGATCTCACGGATCTCATCCAGCGAGCTGTTCACAAACACGCCGGACACGTCGATGAAGGCGGGGAGTTTCTTGATGATCTCCGCGGCCTTCATCGGCGCGATGTATCGCGGGCTTTTGGCGTAGAAGTTGAACCCGAGCAGGTCCGCTCCCATGTCCATGGCCGCGACGGCGTCCTCATAGTTCGTAATACCGCAGATTTTGACCTTGGTTATCAGCATATTCTCAGCTCGATTCGGAGGCTACGTTCGGTTGGAAACCTCGACCAGCCTCTCCAGACAATGTAACGCCTTTCCTCCATCAATAGAAGCCTCAGCCAACGGGATGGCCCGTGCCAACCCATCCGCCAGGCCGGCGACGACGATCGCCGCCGCGGCGTTGAGCACGACGATGTCCCGCCTGGGCCCCCTTTCCTTGCCCGCCAGGATCTCGCGAATGACGGCGGCGTTCGCGATGGCGTCGCCGCTGCCGAGAGCGTCAATCGAGGCGTTGGCGATCCCGTAGTCGGCGGGGTTCAACTCGAACGATGTGATCTTCCCGTCCCGCAACTCGACGATCCGCGTCTTGCCGAGCAGGCTGATCTCATCCATACCCTGCCCGTGGACGACCATGGCCCGCTTGGCCCCCAGCATTTTCAGACTCTCGACGATGCGGTCGAGCAATTCGGCGTCGGAGACGCCCATGACCTGGGCTTTGACGCCCGCCGGATTGGCCAGCGGTCCGAGAATATTGAACGCGGTGCGAAAATCCAGGCTTTTGCGGATCGGCTGTACGAAACGCATCGCCGGGTGGAACTTCGGCGCGAACATGAACCCGATACGCGCCTCTCGAATGCACTGGGCGACCGTCTCCGGGCCGGGATCGATCTTGACGCCCAGCTCTTCGAGCACGTCCGCCGAGCCGCACCGGCTTGTAATGCCGCGGTTGCCATGCTTGGCGACGTAGGCGCCGGCGCCGGCCGCCACGAGGGCGGAAGCGGTCGAGATGTTGAACGTCTTGACGACCGCGCCGCCTGTGCCGCAGGTGTCGATCAGGTTTTCGAAATCGACCTTGACTCGCACCGCGTGGTCCCGCAACGACTGCGCCAGGCCGGCGATCTCGCCCGAGGTGGCCCGCTTCATCCGCATCATGGCCAGAAAGGCCGCGATCTGAACCTCCGTCACCTGGCCTTCGAAGATCGTGTCCTGAAGGGCTTTTGCCTGCTCGAAGGTGAGGTCCTTGCCGTTGAGGATGATTTCGAGGTACTGCGCGATGTTCGCCATGTTCAGCTCCCTACTGGTTGTTTTCGATTCGCCGCGATCTGGAGAACGTTCTGAATGATCTTGCCGCCCGCGGGCGTCAGGATGCTCTCGGGATGGAACTGCACGCCGAAGATGGGCAACTCCTTGTGCTCGACGGCCATGACGATGCCCTCGAACTGGCCGGTGACTTCCAGGCAGTCCGGCAGCTTGCTGGCCGCAAGGCTGTGGTACCGGCCGGCCTGCAGCGGGTTCTCGATGCCCTGGAAGAGGCCCTTGCCGTTGTGGGTGATCCGCGAGGGCTTGCCGTGCATGGGCTCCGGCGCGTGGCTGACGACCCCACCGAAGTACTGCACGATCACCTGGTGGCCCAGGCACACGCCGAAGATGGGCAGCCTGTTCCTGAAGGCGTCCACTGCTTTGAGCGACACGCCGGCGGTGTTCGGATTGCCCGGCCCCGGTGAGATCACGAGCAGGTCCGGGTCGAATTCGTCCGCCACGGCCCTGAGGTCCTCGATGCTTGTGTCTGCCCGATAGACTCGGGTCTGGCACTTCCGCTTGGCGAAATCGTCCACGAGGTTGTAGGTGAACGAGTCGAAATTGTCAATGAATAGAACCTTCTTATTGCTTGATTCCATCGGAATCCCTTTCATGCCTCAGCCCCGTTGTCATTCCAGCGCAGGCGGGAATCCACCCTTTGCAGACGCCCTCTGTCTGGGGTGAGGAGTCCCTTTTGTCATCCTGAGCGAAGCGAAGGATCTGGCCACCGAACGAGGCTTGGCTCACGAGTACGGCGCCGACTTCCCATTCGCAGGCCGGATGCTTCACTTCGTTCAGCATGACACGAGGAGCGGTCAATTTGAGTCCTTCGTAATTCATGTAATCACTCACCTCGGATCGCCCTGAGGCAGGACCTTGCCTTGTGCTCAGTCTCTTCGAATTCGGTCTTCGGGACGCTGTCATGCACGATGCCGGCGCCGACGCGGATGTAGGCCGTTCGGTCGCGGACCTGGAGGCTGCGGATCGTGATGCAACTGTCGAACTGGCCGTCCACGGTCAGGTACATCACGGCTCCGCCGTAGTAGCCGCGCTTGTTCTTTTCGAGTTGCCGGATGATCTTCATCGCCTCAATTTTCGGGGCCCCCGTGAGCGTGCCCATGTTCATCGTCGCCAGATACGCGCTCAAGGCATCGAGATCGGGCCGCAAGGTTCCTTTGACGTTGCTCACTAAGTGCTGAACCGATTCGTACTTCTCCACCGTGAGCAGCTCGTTGACGACTCGGCTGCCGGGGTCGGCCACGCGGGCGATGTCGTTGCGGGCCAGGTCCACGAGCATCATGTGCTCGGCCAGTTCTTTGCGGTCGAGCTTGAGCTCGGCCTCGTAGCGAAAGTCGGTATCGGTGTCGATCCGGCCGTCGATGCGGCCTCGGGGCTTCGTGCCGGCGATGGGGCGGATCTCGACCTGTCGCGGCCCCGTCCCGCTGACCCGCAGGTTCAGTTCGGGACTGGAGCCCATCAGGATCGTGTTCGGCGTATTCAGGTAGAACATGTAGGGCGAGGGGTTCAGCTCCCGCAATCGTTTGTACACGTCGAGTGGCTCATCGGGGCAGGGCTCCGCCAGCGTGCGGCTCAAGACCACCTGGAAAATGTCGCCGTCGAGGATGTGCCGCTTGGCCTGCTCGACCATGTCCTCGTATTCATGCTGGACCGTATCGGTCGAGGCCGCCGGCAGCAGGGAGCTGTGCTTGCGCCCCTTGGGCGGATCGAAACGGGCCATGTTGAAGTAGTAATCGAAGCAGCTCCGGGCCTCGGCGATCACGGCCTCGCGGTCCCCGTTCGTGATGATGCAGTTGACGACGACGTAGCCCTGGTTGCTCTCGTGGTCCATCAGGAAAATGTTGTCGGCGAAGTACAACTCGTAGTCGGGATTGCCGAGCAGGTCCTGACCGCTGGGGGGCAGCTTTTCGAACTGATCGACGAAGTCGTAGCTGAGGGCCCCGAGCAGGCCGCAGGTGACGCGGAATGGCTTACTGGCCAGGCGGAAGGCGAATGCGACCGCCCGCAGTACGTCCATCTGGTTCGTGGCGCGAAGCCGGGTCTGTTCGTCGACCGTTCCCTCGTATCGTCGAATCCGACCCGTAATAGCCTCGGCCCCGAAGTCAATCGACTCGCGGAAGGCGAACCGTTCCGGGTGGGTGGCCAGGTAGCTGAGCATCCGTCGGCCGGGTTTGCTGAGGGCCTTGATCGTGAACTCGGCGCCGGTCCCTGTTATGTACAGGGCGGGGCGGGCCGTGCCAAAGCTCAGCGCCGTCGTGCCCGCCAGGTACTCGCGGGACTCCAGCAGACAACAGTTTTTCGCCCGGCCGTAGTCGGTGAGCTTGGCGAAGAACTCGAGCGGATCGTCCACATCGATCCGTTTGACGATCGGGACGATCTGGCCCGGTTCGGCGTTCTCGATGATCTGGCGATAGTCTTCCATAGTCCAATTCTCACCTCAAGGTCTTCCTGCCACACCCGTTCAGCCGCGAATACCCACAAAAAAAGCAGCCTGTCGGTTCCGACAGGCTGCTTCAAAAACTCTGGTTGCTTCTGGTGCTACTTAGTGCAAAATCTTCGCTCGCCTGCCGGAATTATCCTGCAGGCCACCAATACCCGAAAAAGCTGGAGTTCTTGCACATGTTCTGCCTCATAATCACTCTATTAAATCGACCGGACCCGACTTTGTCAAGAGGAAAATCCGAAAATTCTTCTTCGCCATACGTCCCGCACGACAGAATCGTCACCACTGGGCCTCGTCGAAAGGCCCCATGGGGCCTTCGATCTTTGGTTTCGGCTTCGATTTGAGGATCGTCTCCGCGATCGGCAGGTCGCTTGGACGCGTGATCTTGATGTTGGACGCGTCCGATTCCACGATGGCGACCTTGTGCCCGATTGCCTCCACGAGAAATGCGTCGTCCGTGACAACGGCCTTATCGACCTTCGCCAGGTTGGCGTAGGCTTTCTTGAGCAGGGCCAGATCGAAGACCTGGGGGGTCTGAGCCTCGAACAGGCCCGCTCGGTCCACGGTCCTGACGATCATGCCGTCCCGGACCTGCTTGATCGTCGCGGTCACCGGGGCGGCGGGGATCGCGGCTCCCGTCTCGGCCGCCTTGGCGATCACGTCGGCGATGAGCTGGTCCGTGGCGCAGCATCGGCAGGCGTCGTGTACCGCAATCATCTCGATCCCATCTTTGATGAGGTCGAGTGCCTTGATGACCGTCTCGAACCGCTCGGCCCCGCCGAAGAAGGTCTGCACGCCGAAGAAGGACAGCTTCGCCCCCCAGTTGACTTTGAGTGTTTCCTCGTCGTCCTTGGAGATCCCCAGGAGTACCTGCTTGACGTCGTTGCGATTGGCAAACAGCTCGAGGCTCCGCATGAAGACGGCCCGGCCGGCGACCTCGACGAACTGTTTCTTTCTCTTGCCGCCGAACCGGCTCCCCGGCCCGGCCGCACAAATGATGGCTGCAACCTTCTTGGACACTTGTCACTCCATGAGCTAATAATCAATTCCCGCTCTCGCGGGCGCGTTCTTTTCGAACGGATGCTTGATCTTCTTCATCTCGGTCACCAAGTCCGCCAGGGCGATAAGCTCCGGCGTCGCGCCCCGACCGGTCAAGACCAGCTCGACATGCGGGTCCCTGCGCGCGATGAGAGTTTGCACGTCACCCAACTCGGCCAACCCGGCCGAGATGCAGAAGATGATTTCATCAAGAATCAGAACGTCATACGCTCTCGTCGCAGCCGTTTCGGTCAGTTCTGTCAGTGCGTCCCTGATTGCCGTCCTTGCCAGGGCCATATCCTGCTCTCTGCGAAGCGAGCCGAACACATCCCACCTTGCTTCCAGGGCCTCTACCTGAACGGGCAAGCCGGACCGCTCGACGCCAAGCCGCTCGCCCAGCTCCAGCGACGGCGGCTTGAGGAACTGGTAGATCAGTACCCGGTGGCCCCGCCCGGCCGCACGAAGCGCCAGCCCGAAGGCCGCGGTGGTCTTGCCCTTGCCGTCGCCCGTGTATATCTGGACCAATCCTTTCTCAAGCATCCGCCCATGATATGCACGGACTCATCCTGCGAGAAGGCAAAAATGCCGAAGACGGGTCTCCACAAGGGAACGCCGTCTCCCAGCCTCGTTTGAGGCGGCCCCTCGCCGTACCGGCGTGAGAAGCGGCCCTTGCTCCCGTCATTCTGAACGAAGTGAAGGATCTGCGCATCGGAGCAGGACTTGCCGCAGTATTCAATGCCGGTCTCCAACTCGTGGGCCAGATGTTTCACTCTGTTTGGCATGACAAGTCTGCTCGGGAGCAACTCGGCCTACTTCTGGTGGATCGCCTGACGGACGTCCAACTTGCCAAGGCGGTAGCGGCGATGGCCGTCGTCGTTCGGCAAGGGCAGGGCGATCGTCGGAGTGCCGGTGGGCGTGCCGACGGATATGTAAACGGCGTACTCGCCGGGCTTCAGCGGCCGGGTCCGCTCGTCTGAGGCCAGAGGCAGCCTGAAGTCGGCCTTGTGGCTCTGTGCCGGTGCTTGTCCGGGCTCCGCGACGAGCAGGCATCGCATGTCCATGCCGTCATCGACGAATACGGCGGTGATTCCGCCCTTGGCATTCTTGGTGGTCACGGCCGGATGGCCGCCCGTCAGGCAGGGGGCGACGCCGGCGTTTTGCCATGTGGTCGCGAACCAGAAATCGCCGTCCACGGGGATCTCGCTTGGCCAGGAGGCTTCCACGAGTTGGAGCCGATAGCCCAGGCGGAGGTTGATTTTTCGGACCAAGTCCTGGTTCTCAGCGAGGAACTCCCGAGGCCACCAGTGGATCGAGGCATAGCTCGCGTGGTACTTCTCGACGGCTTCGAGGTACTGGTTGCCGTCCTTCCAGTTGCCGCGGTCCCGCGAGGGGCCGAAATGCTCGCTTTCCAACACCACAGGGGCGTGCTCCCAGAACAACGGTGCGAAATCGGCATTGAAGTACGCGTTCCGGCCGCCTTGGACGAGGATGCTGTCGTCGCGCAGGGTCAGGCCCTGTTGGGCGGCGTATTCAATGGTCTGGCGGCCTCGATCCTGCGAGGCGAAGTCGTCGTTGGCCGCCAACAGGGTCTTCTTGAAGTGCTTTGTGTGCAGGTCGATATGCCGGCGGATCGTCTCGGCGGAGTACGGCTTCAGCGAGCTGGCATAGGTATGGCCCTCTCCCCAGACGCCGAACGAGCCGACGTCGATGAAAGCGACCTCCGGATTGCCGTCGTAACGGTCCGCCAGAGCGGCCAGAAAATGGTCCAGCTTTTCGAGAAAGACCGGGTCGTCATAATCCGGCTCCCAGTAGGGCCCATTGGGATCCATGCCCTTGCCCGGCGTGAAGTTGTATCCCCTGGCCCCGGCTCTCTCCACCCACTCGGGCGTGGCGTATCGCATGAACGACTCGCTGCACGAGATGCGAAGGGCGATCTGTTTGCCCTTGTCGAGCCACCGCTGGGCGGGGGTATCGAGGACGGACCAGTTGAACCGGCCTTCCTGGGGCTCGATGTGCGACCATGCGATCCGCAGGTAAACCACCGTGACACCGGGGAAATCATCGACAGTATCGGACGGTTCGAGTCGCCCGCCGTAGTTGGATGCGATATTGTCGTAGTGGTGCAGTACCCATCCCATGCCGGGATTGGCGAGGGCCTCGCCCGTATCCTGAGGACGAAAGATGATCGTTCTGCCCTGAGCCCACGTTGCCGCGACTGCGGCCAGTACGATGAACAGGACGATGTCGAGCCGATTCTTTGCGCTTCGCATGATTCTCTCCTTGGCCATCGGTCGTCTTCGACCCCGTGTGAACGCCCCGAATGCCGTGGGTATTTTAACTGACCTGCGGACGTTTCATCGCCGATAATTCTTTGAAGGACGAAGTTCGTCTTTCATTGCACGAGAGCCTTTCTGTCGGTAGGATAAGGACTTACGTAATAGGCGATACCCGAAGAGAATATGACGAAGACAACGAACGATACGAAGCAGCCGCAGCTTTCCGTTGTGGTGCCCCTCTTGGACGAAGAGGACAACCTGCCGAGTCTGTACGAGCAGATCACGCGCTCGCTGGCGGGCCGGTACGAGTACGAAGTGATCTTCATCGATGACGGCAGCACGGACCGGAGCTTTGAGATTCTCAAAGGCTTCCAGGCTTCGGATCCGAGGGTCCGGGTAATTCGCTTCCGCCGGAACTTTGGCCAGACCGCCGCCCTGAGCGCGGGCTTTGCGCATTCAAAGGGTGAAGTAGTCGTGGCCTTGGACGCCGATCTGCAAAACGATCCGGCGGATATTCCCATGCTCGTCTCGAAGCTCGACGAGGGTTACGATGTAGTCAGCGGCTGGCGCAAGAAGCGGCACGACCACGCGCTGAAACGGCTGCTGCCCTCGAAGATGGCGAACTGGCTGATCTCCCGGAGCACGGGGGTCCGACTGCACGACTATGGGTGTACGCTCAAGGCCTACCGTCGGGAGGTCCTGGCCGAGATGAGGCTCTACGGCGAGATGCACCGGTTCATCCCGGCCTTAGCCAGTTGGAGCGGGGCGAAGATCACCGAGTGCGTGGTCAACCACCGGCCCAGGACCGCAGGCAAGGCCAAGTATGGCTTGGCCCGAACGCTCAAGGTGGTTCTGGACCTGATGACTGTCAAGTTCCTGGGATCATTCTCCACCAAGCCGATCTACATCTTCGGTGGCCTTGGCCTCTTCACGGCCCTGCTGGCGATCCTTTTCGGATGCATGGTCATCTATCAGAAGCTCACTCGGAACACGGACATGAGCGGCAACCCGCTGCTGTTGCTCAGCGCTGTGTTGGTCATCACGACGATCCAGTTCATCCTGATGGGCCTGATCGCCGAGCTGCTCGTCCGCACCTATCACGAATCGCAGAACCGGCCGACATATGTAATTAGGGAAGTCCTCGAGTCGTCCGACAAGCATGGAGATGCGTAATGAGCAAAGCTCCGCGAAGGAAGAGACCGGCAGCCGACCATGCGTCAATTGCCACGCCGTTCCTGTCAGACCACAGGCGGCAAATCCTCGTTGCGGTGGCATTGGCTATCTTTGCCGGCATTCCATTCCTTCTGGGCAAGTACTTCGAGCTCAAGTGTCCGGACCCGTTCGACAGTGGTTCCTACGTGTACTCGGCCCAGCACGTCCTTTCCGGGGCCCGCATCGGCTACGACGAGAAACCCAGTGCCCAGGCCGGAACGCTCTTAGTAAATATGCTCGGCGTGACCCTCTCCGGCTTCAACGAGACCGGCTCGAAGGTGCTCCAGGGACTCTTCCAGACGGCGGCGTTTGCCTTCATGTTCGTCACGGTTCGTCGGCTCTATGGGAGCCTTGCGGCCGTCATCAGCGTGATCGTCGCATCCGTGTATCTCTCTGCGCCGGTGATCGCCAAGTACGGCAACGTGAAAGAACAGTTCATGATTGCCTTGATGATCGGGGGGATCTGCAGCTTCGTCTGGTATCGGCTCACCGGCAAATGGTGGTGGGCTCTGCTGACCGGCGTCTTGTTGATTGGCGGGCCCCTGTTCAAGCAGACGGGTGTCTCCGCCATCGCGGCGGTCGGCGTGGTTGCTCTGGCCGGACCGATCCTCTACCGATATGCGTGGAGGAAGGTCGGCAGGGACGTCCTGCTGCTGCTGGCCGGGGCCGCAATCACTTTGACGCCCATCTGCGCATGGTACGCGACTATGGGTACGCCCCTGTACTACTGGCCCTATTCTTTCGTTCTCGGTCCTGTGTTCAAACTGGCCGGCGTCAAGTTCCAGTATGTTGCCGACACCGGACAGGCTCCGCAGGAATCTGTCGCCGGCGCCCAGACGCCGGAGGTTCAGAAAGGGGACGACAGCCTGATCTTGAGGTTGTTGCCGGGCTATGTCAGCGAGAGCTGGCGCTTACTCGGCCCCGAAGAACGCAAGGAAGCCCTACGTCGGGTCTTCCGGTACTACGGCGTGCTGATTCTGCCGATTGCCCTGGCTATCGGGGCGATCGTGGCACAAATCGTGACTCTGTTGCGAGGCAGACGCACGAAAGCCAAGGTCGGTATTGAGGACGATGCCGGCCGATTCGTGCTGCTGTTCGGGATCTGGTGGTTCCTGGACATGGCTTTCTGCTGCATCAGTCCGCACTCGTATGAACAGTACTACCTGCCGCTGAACGCCTCGAGCGCCGTGCTGGGCAGTTCTCTCGTCGGGCTGTATGCGTACAAGCTCCGTACTGACCGCGACAGAGCGCGATGGACTGTCCTCGGCCTGGTCGGTCTGCTCGCTATGATCGTCCTGTCCTGGCACATCTTCTTCGGCCTTTCCCGGTATCCACACAACGGCGGCCGGGCCGTGGATCGAGCGGGACGGCCGACACGTGTCAAGGGATATCTTCAGAAGTGGCAGGAGATTGCCGCGAACCATCAGTACGGCTGGATTCAGATCGGCGACTACATCCGCGAGAATTCCGACCCCGACGATCCGCTCTACGTCTGGGGATGGGTCCCCGGGATCTACGTGCAGGCCCAGCGGATGAGCTCGACCCCGAAGGCGTTCGAGGGAATGATGCACCTGCTGCCGCCGGAGCAGCTCGCCGAACGGGTCCAGGAGATCCTCCACGCGTTCGAGAAGAATCCACCCAAGTTCATCGTGGACACGCGGAAGCGCCACTTCCCGCAGAGGCGGCCGCCTCTGGAATTGTGGCCGGAGACGACGCGGGGTTTCCTGCGTCCACAGGATGAGAAGCTGTTTGACCAGGCATATGTGAATTATCTGAAAACGAAGGTCGATCCCGTGGAGGCGGTGCGATATGAGGTGATGCAGCCGTTCCGCCGGTACGTGATGACGAACTACCGGATCGTGGGCAAATACGAAGAAGTCGTATTCCAGCGAAAGTAGCGCTTGCCGGGTGGAGTGTCTCGAACGTGCCCCAGTTTACGGATGGACAACTGAATGAGCAGCAGGAGTTGTACGACACCGGCTGGCAGGGCGAGCTGGCGCAGGGCAAGGAGCAGCGGGGCAACCTCCAGACGAACCTCGACTTTCTCGTCCAGACCAACCTGTTCAGGCCGGGCGACAAGATCCTGGAGATCGGTTGCGGCATCGGCACGGTCGTCTTCGAGCTGATGAAGCAGGGCCATGATGTGCGGGGCACGGACATCTCACAGGTGGCCATCGAGTACGGCCGAAGCAAGTACGCGGGCATCCGGCTGGAGGTCCAGCCTGCCGAGGAGTTGACGTTCGAGGATGGAGCCTTCAATGCCGTGCTGAGCTTCGATTTGTTCGAGCACATTGCCCGCATCGACCGGCACGTCGCCGAGGTGTATCGCGTCCTCAAGCCGGGCGGGCACTACCTGTTCCAGACGCCGAACAAATGGAGCAATGCGGTTTTCGAGACGCTGACGCACAGGACGCTGAAGTGGCGCCGCGTGCACCCGTCGCTGCACACGCCCGGACAGCTCCGCCGTCGCCTGGCGAAACACGGATTTGACGTCCGATTCGTCAAGATGAACCCGATCAACGATTACACGCGAGTGAAGTTAAGGAGACTCGGCCTGCTTGGCCGTGTGGTCGAGCGGCTCGACTTCCGCAAGCTGCCTCTGGGCTTGCAGACGAATCTCTACGTAGTCGCCCGAAAGTCCGACAGCCTGTGAAGATTCTAATGCTCAATTATGAGTTCCCGCCGATTGGCGGGGGCGGCGGCCAGGCCCATCGGGCCTTGCTGCAAGAATACGCCGGCAGGTCCGATCTGGAAGTCGATGTCCTGACCTCGGCGCCGAGGTCCGGGGTCTTCATGGAGCGAATGGCCGACAATGTCCTGATTTTCAAGATGGGCATTCGCAAGAAGAACCTGCATCTATGGCGCAGACGCGAGGTCGTCGAATGGCTTCTCAAGGCCGGCGAGTGCCATCGGCGGCTCGTGAAGTCGGGTGATTACGACCTGGTCCATGCTTTCTTCGGCTTCCCGACGGGCTGGCTGTGCTACCGAACTGCTCGGCGGGTCCCCTACATCGTCTCGCTGCGCGGGTCCGACGTGCCCGGCCCGAACGCGAGACTGAAGCTTGAGTACAAGATCCTCGGCCCGCTGGTCTTCAAGCCGATCTGGAGACAAGCTTCGGCCCTCGTCGCGTGCAGCGAGGGATTGAAGTCGCGAGCTCTGAGATTTCTGCCGTCTGCCGGCATCGAGGTCATCCCCAATGGCGTCGATCTGGAGTGTTTTCACCCGGCCCACGACGCTTCGGCCCCAGATGTGCTGCGGCTGCTGACCGTGGGCAGGCTCTCCATGACGAAACGATTACCCCTGCTGGTGGAAACTGTCGAGCTTGTTCGCGGCCAGGGCTGGGATGCACGCCTGACCATCGTCGGCGGCGGGGCGCTCGAATCCTCGTTGCAGCGTCTCGTGAGCGAAAGGAACTTGCAGGACGTGGTCACGCTCACGGGGCGGCAGGAGGGGGAGAGTATGCCGGAGATCTATCGGCAGCACGATGTCTTCGTGAGCGCGAGCATCCAGGAGGGCATGAGCAATGCCATGCTCGAAGCGATGGCCAGCGGCCTGCCCATCGTGACGACCCGGTGCGAAGGCGTGGATGAGCTGATCTCGAACAACGGCATCGTCGTGGACGCTCCGAATCCCGCCGCACTGGCCGCTGCGGTGCGAAGACTGGCCGACGACCGGCAGGTGCTGAGGGCCATGTCACAGTCCGCCAGGAAGAAGGCTGAGAGCTTCAGTTGGGCCGCGGCGGCAGAATCGTATCTGCAACTATATGCGAGGGTGAGATGAAGATCCGGGTCCTCCATGTGATCGATCATCTGGGCTATGGCGGCGCACCGTTCGTCGTGAAGAACGTCGTCGAGCGGATGCCGGCCGACCAGGTCGAGAGTTATATATGCGCCCTTCGGCCCAACCCCAGACCGCTGCCGGTCGATGCGCCGGTCATCACGCTGAAATCCGGGAAGTACAGCCTCGCCGCCATTCGGGCCATCGCGAGCATCTGCAAAGAACGCGGGATTGATATCGTCCACGCCCACCTTCAGAAGGCGGTCATCAGCAGCTTGCTGGCTCGCCCTCGATTTGCCGGCACCCTCGTCCTGCATGAGCATGGCCCGATTTTTCGGGACGGCACAGGCTGCGTCTATCGCTGGTTCTTCCGGCGGTTTGGCTCGCGGGCCGATGCGATTCTCGCCAATTCGCAGGCCGCGGCAGCAGCCGTGAAGCAGGCGATGGGCGATCCGCATGTCCCCGTGGCCGTCGTTCCGAACTTCATCGACTTTGAACGGTTCGATCCCGACCGCTACGACCGCGACACCGTCAGAGAGTCGCTCGGACTGGCGAAGGACCGGTTCGTCGTCGGTTTCGTCGGCCGGCTCGACCGGGCCAAGGGGGTGGACCTGCTCGTGGATGCCGCCGCGAAGTTGCCGCGAGAGGGGAAGCCCTGGTGCATCTACCTGGTGGGTGACGGCCCGGAGAAGGGACCGCTGGCGGATCGCATCCGTCGGCTCCGAGTCGAAAGGACCGTCGTGTTGGCCGGCCTGCATGAGAATTCGGCGGCGGTGATGCGAGCCTTCGATGCAGTGGTCGTCCCGAGTCGGCGGGAGGCTTTCGGCATCGCGGCCTTGGAGGCAATGCGGATGCAGGTGCCGGTCATTGCATCGCCTGTGGGCGGGTTGCCTGAGTTGATCCATGACGGCGAGACCGGAATCCTCCTGCCGCGACTCGGTGCGGAGACCATCGCCCAGGCGATCCGAAGGCTTGCCCAAGATGAGCGCCTCCGGGAGAAACTCAGCCGCAATGCATTCGAGTTCGCCGGCCGGTTCGATGGCGGCAGGGTAGTGCAGCAAATCGTGGAGATCTATCAGCGACTTACGGCCTCGAAGAAACGAGAGAATGGTACACAGGGGCAGACACGTGGAGCCTGAATACTACAAAGGTGCGGACGCCGCGGTGTACGAGCAGGTGCACGGGGATATCTTCAATCCCATCGAGCAGCAGCGGTTGCGCGGGATGCTCCGCCAGGCGGTGGAATCGGTCCAGACGGGAACCAGGCCGCTGAAGGCGCTCGACTTCGGCTGCGGCTCGGGCAATCTGACGAGGCACCTGATCGAGCTGGCGGTATACACTGTCTCAGCGGACCTGTCTGATGACTTTCTCAAGGGCATCTGGCGGAAGTTCTCCGGCAGCAACCTATCCGATACGCTCAAGCTCAACGGCAGGGACCTGTCTAACGTGCCGAACGCGCACTTCGACCTGGTGGCCACGTATTCGGTCTTGCACCACGTGCCGGACTATCTGGCAATCGTGCGGGAGATGTGCCGAGTCGTCAAGCCCGGCGGCGTTCTCTACATCGACCACGAAGTCACAGAGACGTACTATGAGAAACCTGCGGTCTACATGGAGTTCCTTCAGAAGGCCCTCCCTTGCGTGAACTGGCGGCGTTGGCTGTCGCTGGTGTTTGACGTGCGGGGCTACGTCCACATCCTCAGACGGCTGTGCAATCCCCGCTACAAACGGGAAGGGGACATCCACGTCTGGCCGGATGACCGCGTCGAGTGGGACAAGATCGAGCAGATCCTTGCTGCCGAAGGCTTCGAGATCGTCCGCAAACAGGACTACCTCCTATACAAGGCTATCTATGACCTTCAGGTCTACAACGAGTACAAGGATCGTTGCACGGATGAGCGGGTCCTGATCGCGCGAAGGAGAAAACAGTGAGTCCAGAGACTACAGGCGCCTTTTTCGATCATCTGCGAAAGGCTGAGCAGCCGACCGGACTGGGGATGCGATTTGTCCGCCGGGCCGCTGAACGGATTCTCGCGTTCACCGAGCTTACACCCGGCGGCAGCGTCCTGGAGATTGGCCCGGGGCGGGGCGAGTTCGCCCAATTGTGCCTCGAACGCAAGCTCGAATACCATGCGGTCGAGCCGAACGCCGGCTTGGCCGAGTCGCTGCGCAGCAGGGGGGCGAACGTTGTATGCGCACGGGTTCCGCCGCTGCCTGCGCTCGACCGGAAGTTCGATCTGGTTGTCATGATTAACGTGATGGAGCACATGAGCGGCCTGGAGCAGGCCCTGGACACGGCGTGCCAGATCAGGCAGGTTCTCAATCCCGGCGGCAAGTTCCTGATTCACTGCCCGGACTATCTGAGCTGGCGGCGGCACTTCTTCAATTGCGATTTCTCTCACAACTACGTCACGACTCGCCGCAGGCTGGACCAACTGCTGGTGAACGCCGGTTATGGGGGCATCCGGAGCCGGTACATGAGCGGCCCGTACGTTGGCGCGGCCGCAGTCATTCTTGCGGCCGTTGCTTCTCATATGCCATTCGGCGCCTTGGAAGCCCTCTTCCCGCGTTGTCCGCTGTGCAGCAGGCTCTACAAGCTCCAATTGACCCTTTCCCGCCGGGTCCTGATCCTGGGGCACAATACGGCCTGAACGCGTTCGCAACCGCTCGCGGAAGAGAATATGCCACGACGCATCAAACAGATCATCAAGCTCATCCTCAGGCTTTCGGTTGCCGCTGTCCTGCTGGTCTGGGTCTTTTCCAAGGTGGACCTCAGCCACTTTCGCCAGACCGTTGCGACCGCCAAGTGGCAGTACCTGATCGGCGTGTGGGGCTCCACGGCCCTGTTCTCCTGGGTGCAGTCGGTGGCGTTGCGGTGGATCCTGAAAAAGCAGGATTGCGATGCGAGCACCAACCTGATCTTCGGGGCCACCTGCGTCACGTCCCTGTACGGGCTGGTCCTGCCCGGTTTTGTAACTACGGGCGTTAAGTGGTACATCCTCAAGCGGACGACCGGCAAGGGCGCCAATGTCCTCAGCGCCATGCTCTACAATCAGGTGACGCTGACGGTGGTGATGATGGTTGTCGGGCTTGTGGGCTTGATCGTGGTGAACCCGACGCAGGCCGTCCGGCCGGGCGCCCCGCGGCCATGGATTCTGCCGCTTCTTTCCGTCGTTGCCCTGGCGATGATCCTGTTGGTGTCTGTGCTCGCCCTGAATGAACGGACCGGCGGACCCGTAATCCGCCTGCTCATGGCCGTCCTCAAGCCGTTGCCGAAGGCGGTGCAGGAGAAAGGGCGGACCGTGCTGGCGCAGATCGCGACGTTCCAGTCCGCCGGATGGCGATTTCATCTGGCCATCGCTTTGATCAACGTGGTCGATGCGCTGCTCGTGGGGCTGTTGTGGTACCTCTTCGCCGCCTGGGCGGCGTCGGTGGTGGTTCCAACGAGCGTCCTGATCTGGCTGTGCGCCATCGTGTTCGTTCTTGGCAAGATCCCCATTTCCATCGCCAACCTCGGTGTACGCGAAGTGACGCTCGTGGTTCTGCTGGCAGGCTATGGCGTTTCCCAGCCCGCCGCATTGCTGATGTCCATGATCCTGTTCTCCTCCCTGATCTTCCTGGCTGCCCTCGGCGTTATCTACCAGCTTGCCTGGGCCATCCTGGCACGAAAGCGGATTCGTTCTGAGTGAACAGATGATATTGACGATTGGCGGCCTGTGACTTACGATCTATGCTAAGGCCCTGGATCGAATGGGGGCCTCCCGGCTGGCCCATAGGTCCAAGACTCGATGAAAATCGTGCACGTCATAACCCGACTGATCCTGGGTGGCGCCCAGGAGAACACGCTTATTACCTGCAAGCTCCTGGCCGAGCGGGGCCACGAGGTCACGCTGATCACCGGGCCGGCCATCGGCCCCGAGGGACAGCTCTTCGACCAGACGAGGGGCCAGAAATACCGCACGATCATTGTTGATGAGATGCGGCGGGCCATCGAGCCGGTCAAGGACGCCATCAGCTACGTCAAGATCAAGCGGCTGCTCCGCGGAATCCAGCCGGACATCGTGCACACGCACAGCGCCAAGGCCGGGATCGTGGGCCGGTACGCAGCCTGGTCGCTCAAGGACGAGTGGGCGCCGAACCTCCCGGGCGTCGTCCACTCCCTCCACGGCCTGTCCTTCCATCGCTACCAGAACCCTTGGCTCAACCGGTTCTACATCGCGGTTGAGAGGGCCACCGGCCGCCGGACCGACTATTTCATCAGCGTCGCCGACGCGATGACCGAACAGAACAAGGCCGCCGGCATTGGCGTGGACAAGCCCCACGTGACGGCGTACTCCGCCATCGACGAAGAGCATTTCCTGGCCCCGATCCCCGAGCGGGAGCGAGCAGCCTTCCGTCGCACACACGATATCCCGACCGACGCGGTGGTCCTTGTGACCATCGCCCGGTTTTTCATGCTCAAAGGCCACGACTACATCATTGAATCGGCGAAGGACCTGGCGAAACGCTTCGAGAACGTGGTCTGGCTGTTCGTCGGAGACGGCAATCTGACGGACGCCTACAAGCGGCAGATTCGCGACCTGGGCCTGGCGGAACGCTTTCGATTCACGGGTCTGATGCCGCCGGACCAGATTCCGCTGGCGATCCAATCCTCTGAGATCCTCGTGCACTGCTCGCTCCGCGAGGGTCTCGCTCGCACGCTGCCGCAGGCCATGCTCTGTGGCCGACCGGCGATCTCCTTCGACGTGGACGGCGCCCGCGAGGTGGTGAACCCGAACACCGGTCGGCTCATCGAGCCCAAGAATGTCCCGCAGCTCGTCGAAGCCTGCACCGAGCTGATCGCGGACAAGGCCTTGCGAGAGAAGCTCGGCCAAACGGGCCGCGAGTCCGTCAAGACCAAGTTCGCCCCCCACACAATGGTCGATACGATCGAAGATGTCTACCACCGGTTGGTTCCTGAAAGGGCAGTTCATGAAGAGCTATAGAAAGGAACTCTGGTTCCATGCGCAGCGCCGGCGTGAGTTCATCAATATCACGCCCCAGGTCGAGCAGTGCCTGCGCGAGAGCGGCATCCGGGAGGGGATGCTGCTGTGCAATGCCATGCACATCACCGCAAGCGTCTTTATCAACGACGATGAGTCCGGATTGCACCAGGACTTCGAGACCTGGCTGGAGAGGCTGGCTCCCGAGAAGCCCCATAGCCAGTACAGGCACAACACCGCCGAGGACAACGCAGATGCACACCTCAAACGCAGCGTCATGGGCCGGGAGGTCGTCGTGGCCGTGACGGGGGGCAAGCTTGATTTCGGCCCCTGGGAGCAGATCTTCTACGGGGAATTCGACGGCAAACGCGACAAACGCGTTCTGGTCAAGGTCATTGGGGAGTGAACGGTCGGCGTCATGGAACTGGTTTCCTTTCTTGTTTGGGTCTTTGGGATCTCCTTGTCCGGGGCGCTGGCGCCGGGACCGGTGACAGCGGTCGCCATCGCGATGGGATCACGCAACCGTTTCGCCGGCACGCTCATGGCGTTGGGCCACGGCGTTATCGAGTTCCCCCTGATGGTCCTGCTGATCTTTGGTGTCGGCAGGTTCCTTCAGATCCCCCGCGTGGAGATCGGCATCGGTCTGGTCGGCGGGGCGGTCATGATCTTCATGGCGATTCAGATGTTCCGAGGACTCGGGAGGTCCGGCGATCAGGCGGTGCAGACGACTCGGAGCGGGCCCTTTGCTGCGGGCATCTTTCTCTCCGGGAGCAATCCGTACTTTCTCATCTGGTGGGCGACGGTCGGACTGACGCTGATTACGCAGGCCAGGGGATTTGGGATTTGGGCGTTCGTGTTGTTTGCCCTGACCCACTGGTCCTGCGACCTCACGTGGCTGACGATCCTCTCCTGGGCGAGCTTCAAAGGCACCGCGATCTTCGGTCCCAGGAGCCGGAGGATCGTGCTTGCAGTCTGTGCCGCGGCAATGTTCGGATTCGGCCTGTGTTTCGTGGTGGCGCAGATTGCGAAGCTGTGAACGGCGAGGAGCAGTGGCGCGGGACAATCTGTGGATACGCCCTTTTACGGAGTCGGGACCATCCATGCGGCGGAGACTTTGCCATCCTGATGCGAAGGCGAAGGATCTGGGCATCGCACGAGAGAACCCTTGCGATCGCAGGCCAGATCCTTCACTCTGCTGCGCTGCGTTCAGGATGACAGACACCGTGCGCAGACGGATCACAATTCGCGTTACTGCAAGGGGTCTTCCGCGGGGCGAACTGCTTGTTCCGGTGAGTTGACCTCTTGTTGTGGGCTCTCCGTGCTGATCGCGGGCGGCGCGTCCAGGACATCGCGAAGGCTGTACTGCGTCAGCACGTTGCGTTGAGCTTGTGCAATCTGATGAAGGTCTCTGTGCGCATCCGGTTTGGGCTGGGCGAAGGCGACGGCGGAAACCGCCTCGGCGACCTCGGAGAGCCGGATGTGCGCGGGATTACGAACGAGAATGTATCCCTGGCTCGGCTCGGATGTCCTGCCCAACAGACTGCGGCTGACCAGTTCATCGAGGAGTTTCTGGCCGAATTCGCCTGGGATGTCCAGCCGGCTACAGATTGCATCCGTTGTGAGGGCCCCCCGATCGTTCTCGAATGCGTCGGCGATTTCTCTCGCTACGGCGATGCCCGTCATGTCGTTTGCGATGAACCGCCCGTCGGGCTCCTTGGCGCTCAGCACTCGGGCCGACTCCAACGTCGCGAAATGCTGGACTGCAAAGGTCAATTGCAGGCCGAACAATACGATCATCCACGTGACGTAGACCCAGAACACGCCGAGGGGGATCAGGCCGAGCACGCCGTAGATCGCGCTGTAGGGGATCAACTGCAGGACGTACACGCCGAATCCCCACTTGGCGAAGCTCCACACCAACGCCGCGATGGCTGCGCCCCACAAGGCCGGACCGGCCTGGACTTTGGCGTTCGGCATCACCAGGTAGAGCAGGAACAGGGCCACAACAGAGAGCAGAAAGGAAATTGCGGGGGCCAGGGCGGTCAGGAGGCCGGCCTCGATGTCCTTGAGGAGGGTGAATCTCGTTGTGGCGTAGAGCCCCACCGCGAGCAGCAGGGGCCCAAGGGTCAGCAGGGCCCAGTAGTTGATGACGCGATGAACGAATCGGCGGCCTTTGGGCACGTGCCACATGTGATTGAAAGCGATCTCGATCAGCGACAGCAGGCGCAACGAGGCCCAGATGACCAATATGGCGCTGATCAGGCCGAGCGAACCCTTGTTGAGTCCCTCGAAGAAGCGACTGATGATCTGATCGAGGTAGTCCGTCAGGACAACGCGCTCTTCCGGACTGTCCGGGTTGGGATATTCGATCTGGGTGAGCCGAAGCTCCTGGTAGATGAGTTTCTTGACTTGTTCGCCCGTCTGGCGGTACGCGGGCATCGAATTGAAGATCAGCACAGCGACAATCGCCAGGGGAACGATGCCGAAGATCGTGTAGTAGGAGAGGGCTGCCGCCAACTGCTCGGCGCGGTTCTTGCTCAGGAGTCTCAGGCAATGGGCCCACAGCTTGTACTGGAAGACGACGAACCGGCCGGCTCGGCCGAGGTTCGAGGCAGGCGTCACCAGGAGATCTCGTAAGGTCTTCATTTCTTCGATTTCTTGAACAGCTCCTCGATGCCCCACTGCAGGATCTGGGTTTCGAGCAGCTTCTGGACATTGAGCTGAGGGGCGCTCAGAGTGCCGGTCAGGGGCACGGAGACTCGTTTGCCCTTCTGCTCGTCGTCTCCAATTCGTACCGTACGACCCTCAATAGTATACGGCAAAAGCACCGTCATGTCGAGCTTTTCATTGAGGCCGACGGCTCCACTGAACGTGACCGGGTTATCGCCGACGTCGATCTGCATATCCTCGTATCGCAGCACTGCATTCTGCAAATTGATTTTCGTCGGTTGGATCGTCAGCACTTGGTCGCGCACGGATTCCTTGATGACGCTGAGGATCTTGTTGAGGAGGGAGGCCTGGAGCCGCAGTTGCTGGATCCCGATCGTGCCGGCAAGCTGTGTCGATTGCTTGCTGCCGCCCGTCAGGGGAATCGTCATGGATTGGGTGTCGAGATTCACAACGCCGCTGACGCCCACCGCGTCGGCGAAGATGGGATTGACGTATTTCAGGAAGTTCTCGGTCATCTCGGGCGTGATCCGGACGCCCTGGGCCACTTGGAGCGGACCGGGGGTCTTCAACAGAATCGGCGTCCGGCGGAGGTCCGCCTGGGCCGCGAAGCTCAGCTTCCCCTCGTTGACGGTAGTTGTGAACGGCTTGATCTGCATCGAGCCCTTCGTGACCTGGACGTCGATCTGCGTCGAGCCGAAATTCAGGCCCTTATACGCCGCACGGTCGAATCCGAGCGAGGCGGTGCTGTCGAGATTTGTGAGAAAGCCGTTCGGATCGTCGACCGGATACGTGCTCGCAAAATTGAGTGTCACCTGTCTCTGGCCCGCGATGTCCAGCATCCCCGGCATGAAAGCCGAGGCAGCCTGCCCAACCGCGGCCCAGTCCAACTGGGCATCGAGCTGACCCTCAAGTCTCGCCGTGCCGCCCTGACTCGTCTTTTTGACCGAGCCTTTTCTGATCTTGATCTGTGGGCTGTCCACCTCCCCACGCTCCACGTTGATGGTCTTGGCGCCCGGATCGATGTAGATGTCCAGCATCGCCGTCACGTCCTTCTGCTGGAATGTCTCCTTCTCGGGTGAAATCAGCGTGAAATCCTGGATTCTTGTGGTGTCCGTGAAGAGGTGATAGACGCCGTTCTGTCTGGTTACGGTCAGTTGGGATTGCGCGACGCCATCCATGCCCATCTGGGGTGGGAAGGAGGCGAACAGCACGGCGTACGGCTTGAGGGCCCCCAGTCGAATATCACGCGCGGAGACGGCCACGTTCAACGGGGTCGCGGCATCGGGTCCGAGCGGAATCGTGGCCTTGGCGACGCGGATCGTGCCAAAGCCAGCAGTGGCCGAAAGCGTGTCCACCGTCAGAACCTGGTTTTGGCGGTTGAGACCCAGAGCGAACTCGACGTCCGTCGTCTTTTCAGAGACGCTGTTGCCGTCCGGGGCGGTCAGGACGAGCTGCCTGGCGGACATCGAGCCGGATGCGCCGATGGACCCTTCCTCGATCGAAACCTTTCCTGTGCTGGACACCTGGCCTGCAATCCCGTAAGCCCCGAGGTTCACGAATGGGCCAAGCTCGGACTGAAGCCCGGCCAGGTCGATCTGGCCCTTGTACTGGATCTGTTCAAAATTCCCGCCGGCCGTCACCTGGGCGAACGGGGCCGAGAGATTCAACCCATCGAGCTGGGAATTGCCTTTGTCGTCCGTGGATAGTCGCAGCGTGGCTTGCACCGGCTTGCTCAGACTCACTTGTTTGTCGTCTACCACGCCGGCCAATCCGGCGATCTGTGTCTCGGCTACCAGGGCGACGCGACCGCCCTCGGTGGTCGTGTTGATTGTCCCCGTTGCCCGACCGCCCTTGATCTCCATGCCTTTCCGGACGCCGATGGTGTTGGGCATCTGGGACAAGACGGCGGCCAGATTGATGTCGAAATCTCCCTTCAGATCGTATGACGAGTTGTCTTTCAGCAACTCGGTCATGGATTGCACGGTGGTGGGGAGGCGGCCCGTGGCGGACAACGTGGCCCAGTCGGTCTGGAGGTTCAGCCGATCCATGCTGATGACGTCGCCGGCCTGGGTCAAACCGGCCTGGAGGTTCAGTTGCGAGGTGTGCAGGTTGTCGCCCTTGAGGGCTTCTCCGGTGACGTGGAGGTTCTGACCGATGACCGTCGCGCTGATGTTCTCGATCCGACCATCCTGGATTGCCCCGGTGATGTCGGCCGACACGATGCCCTGGGCCTGCACTTGGACGCCGGCCATTTCGAGGAAGGGCGCGACGGCATTGAGATCGAGATCGTTCACCTCTATGGTGAGATCGCCCGAGGTCCCCTTGAGGCTCCAGCCCTGCTGCTTGTCCGGGGTGATCTGACCTGACGCGTGTATGCGTCCCGGCGTTTGGGCCTGGACGACGACCGAGTTGACGGTGAATCGCGAGGTCTGGCCCGCCGGCCTCATGTTCAGGGTGGAATCCAAGCCGGCAAGCTGCACGGTTCTGCCGCCACTGTCGGTTAGTTGGATACTGCCGTCATGGACGACCACATCGTTGAGCCCGGCAAGAACGCCCATGTTGACCGACGTAGATTCGGCGTCGGTCGGCGCGGGGCGATGCCGCAGATCGATGGCGACCCTCGGCTGATCGATCACCGTCCGATTCAACGCCAAATTGCCGCTCAGGAGGCCGGCAAGACGCGGCCGGGTCGTGATACGCCCGATGTCCACCTGGGCCCATCCATCCTGCCCACGGAAGCTGAAATCCGCGACCCGCACGCCCTTGAGCCATCCGACGGAGAGATCGCCGATCCCCGCCTGACCGCCGCCGGCATCGCCGATTCTGGCCCCAAGCCAGTGTGCGAAACTCCGGGATGAGAGTGCGACCGGCGCCAGCAGCACGATCAGGATGATGAAGATCAGCATCCCCGTTAGCACCCACGGCCATTTTCTCGACTGCTTTCGTTGCCTGGATTCTCGCGCGTTTGCCATGTGCTCTTCCCTTCAGGTTCCTCTCGTGTCACCCAATCGATAGGCTGATGTTGCCCTTTGTCGCAACCCCGGCCTTCTCCCAATGCAAAAGGGATCAAGTCCGGACTTTGACAGGCAAAGAGCCCTTCGTCTACTGGTACGACTTGTCCGGCTTGGTGTTCGGAACAGCGTCAACCCGACGGGGATGCCGGTGTGGTGCAGGTCAGGATATACAAAACCCTCTCGCGGCGGTGTCGCCTCAGTCGCACATTCTCATCATTCCGGAGCAAGGTTCGGAGATCAATCCTTCATGATCTCGTTGGCCTTGTGTGTGACGAGGGAATCGACCTTGTCCGAGAATTCCTTGGTGATGTCATCGATCTGCTTCTTGGCTGTTTCCAGATCGTCTTCGGTGATCTGCTTGTCCTTTTCCTGTTTTTCCAAGCTCTTGTTGCCGTCGCGTCGGACGTTACGAATGCTGATCTTGGTCTGCTCGCCGGCCTGCTTGGCCTGCTGGACGAGATGCTTTCTTCGCTCTTCGCTCAGGGGAGGGATATTCAGGCGGATGAACTTGCCCTCCACGATCGGTGCAATGCTCAGGTCGCTGCTCTTGATCGCCTTCTCGATGTCCTTGACGGACGCGGGATCGAATGGCTTGATGACGAGCATGTCGGCCTCGGGGGCCGAGATCGTGGCCAGAGATTTCAGGGGCGTGGAGCTGCCGTAGTATTCGACCTTGATGTGCTCGACGATCGCGCCAGTGGCCCGCCCGCCTCGGAACGCCTTCAGGTCATCTTGAAGCACGTCGACGGCCTTCTGCATCTTTGATCTACTTTCGGAAACGACAGCCTGCGTTGCCATTGCCAACCCCTCGGAATTCACAACTTATCATTTACGATTTACGATTCGTGCTTGTCGACGTCCAATCATAAATCGTAAATCATAGATCGTCAATCAAGGTGCCCACCTGTTCGCCGGAGATCGCTTTCGTGATATTGCCCTTTTTGAAGATATTCAGGACGACAATCGGGATGTGATTGTCGCGGCATAGACTGATGGCGGCGTGATCCATGATCCGCAAGCCCTGCCGCAACACGTCGTCGTACGACAGCCTTGTCAACAGCTTGGCGTCCGGGTTCTTCTTGGGGTCATCGCTATAGACCCCTTCGACCTTCGTGGCCTTGATGAGCAGTTCTGTCTCGAGCTCGGAGGCCCGCAAGGCGGCGCACGTGTCGGTGGTGAAGAACGGGTTGCCCGTCCCGCCGGCCAGGATCACGATTCTCCCCTGCTCGAAATGACGCAAGGCCCGCCGTCGGATAAAGGGCTCGCACATCGCAGCCACCTCAATGGCGCTCATGACTCGCGTCGGCTGGCCCAGTTTCTCCAGCGTCTCCTGCAGAGCACAGGCGTTGATGATCGTGGCCAGCATCCCCATGTAGTCGGCGGTATTCCTCGGGATATGGCTCTTCTGGGAGAACGCCTCGCCGCGAATGAAATTGCCCGCCCCCACGACGATAGCCACATCGGGACCGAGTCTGCATATCTCGGCGATTCGTTCCGCCAGGGATTCCAGCGAAGTGCCGTTGATGCCGAATTCGCCGGGCAGGCAGAAGCTCTCGCCGGAGAGCTTGAGCAGCACGCGTTTATACCTACACTGTCCCATCGATCCCTAACCCACCGTAGGTGTGGTTCGAGTTCCTTCTCTGCCGCCGGTCGCGTCTGGCCGGCCAAGCGCGATCAGCCGACTTCGAATCGCACAAATTGCTTGATGCCGGCCTTTCCGCCGGTATGCTTGGCCGCCTCTGCGAGAACCTGCTCGACGCTCTTGGTGTCATCCTTGACGAAAGGCTGCATCAGCAGACAGTAATCGCTGTAGAACTTCTTCAGCTTGCCTTCCACGATGCGGTTGACCACCTCGGGGGGCTTGTTCTTGACCTGTTCGGCGTAGATGGCCTTTTCCTTCTCGACGAGCTGAGGATCGAGGCTCTCGGCGTCCAGGGCGATCGGCTTGCTGGCCGTAACGTGCATGGCGAAGTCCGATGCGGCCTGTTTGATCGCCGGGGACTGAGCGACCTGCTCGCTGTCAGCCTCAATCCGCACCATGCTGCCTACCTTCTTGTTGAAGTGAACGTAGATGCCGATGATCCCCGGGCCGTTCAGCCGGAATCGAACGTAGTCGCCAACCTGCATTTTTTCGCCGGTCTTGCTCACCACATCGGTCAGAACCTCCTGGAAATTCCTGCCTGCAACGACAGTCTGGAGGATCGCGTTCGCTCCGGGCTCAGCCCCACCTGCCGCGATGTACTTGCCAAGGTCTTTGGCCAAGGCGATGAAATCGTCGCTTTTCGCAACGAAATCGGTTTCACAGCACAGCGTAGCCATCGCGGCGGTCTTGCCGTCTTCGCTCTGCCAGGCAACGACGGCCCCTTCCGTGGTCTCTCGTTCCGCACGTTTGGCAAGCGTGGCCAGTCCCTTCTTGCGGAGGATCTCCGTAGCCTTATCCATATCCCCATTGGCTTCCTCCAGGGCCTTCTTACACTCACCCATGCTCTGGCCCGAGGTTTTCCGCAACTTGACTACCACTGCCGCCGAAATTTCCGCCATTTGACCGATCTCCTATGCCTTTTGCAGATTGCCCACTACTCCAGGCTTCATGCGGACCCTTCTCCCCGCGTCTGGGGACTGAACCAAGTCCGTTGTTTTCCTGCTCTGATTTCTCAAGATACCACGTCTGTTTGTGCATTTGCCGCTGTATGCCGCGAGCACTGCGGGCGCACCCGGTCAAGTGCCGGAGGATTGCGGGTCGGGACTCGGCTCCTGCGATCCGGCGCTTTCTTCGAAGGTCGCAGGCTCCTCGCTTTCGACCGGTTCGTCGCTGAGGGCTGTGCCCGCGACGGCTTGGCCGCCGTCCGCGCGTGCCATGGTAGGTCGTCGGGAACGGACCCTGCGTGGCCTGGGTGCCGTCTCCTGCTGGCGAGTGGACACCATCGTCTTGCCTATAGCCACGGCGTCGGCAAGCTCGTTGAGGATGATCTCGACGGCTCGGATTGAATCATCGTTGGCGGGAATAGCGACATCCACCGTATCCGGGTCCGAGTCCGTGTCCAGAACACCAACCGTGGGAATCCCGAGCTTGCGGGCTTCCCGCAGGGCCAGGTATTCCTTCTTGGCATCGACTGCGACGATGGCCGCCGGGAGTCTGGTCATCCTCCGCACGCCGTCGAGGTTAGTACGGATCTTTCGCATCTCTCGCTTGTAGCGGGAAGCCTGTTTCTTGCTCTCGGCATCCATCCGGCCGTCCTGTTCCATGGCTTCGAGCTGTTCCAGACGTTGCAGGCGCGAACGGATGGTCCGAAAGTTCGTGAGCATGCCGCCAAGCCACCGCTCGGACACGAAATGCATGCCACAACGAGTGGCCGCCGCCTCGACGGCCTTCTGGGCCTGCCGCTTCGTGCCCACAAAAACCACGTCGCCGCCGGACGAGACGATCTCCGCAAGCAGTTTCTTGGCGATCAGGACGCCTTTGAGGGTCTTTTTGACGTCGATGACGTGTATGTTGCCCCGCTTTGCGAAGATGAAGGGCGCCATCTTCGGATTCCACCGGCTTACACCATGTCCAAAGTGCACGCCCGCATTGATGAGTTCCCGAGCCAGCTGCTTAGCCACAAATACCTCCAAAACACGTTTGACCGTTCTTTCACTGCAGAAACAAACCGCGAAATTATCAGCATTTAACGGAATTCCTGCGGCGTGTCAAGGGTTTTATCCCGATAATTTGTCGGTGAAATCCCGCGTTGCCCACCCCCATGACGGCACAAAACAACCCCGCTGAGTCGCTGGGGCGGCATAAGAACCGCGCCCCGCGACCCAATAATCAGAGACCCACCGCGAGAGGAGCCGGCGGTTTCACCCGTGGCGGGGACGTTCTCAGCCCATGTGGGAGACCGACTTGGTAGCCTGTCCGTGGTACCACACGGTCATCAGGATGTTCGCCTCCGTTTTCTTTCCCTGGACTTCCCCGACGCTCGTATTTGTCATCTTGATGAGGACGTTGGGATTGTCCTTGAGCCACTGGTTGATTTGTTCGTCGAGGAAATCGATTGCCCCCGGATGCAGCTTGGTGAAGAACGTCTTGCAGCCGGTGATTCGGTCGGAGGTTCCGGCGGCGACCATCGGACGCGGCGGCATGGGTCTTGGAACCGGCGCTCTGGCGGCCACAGGTCCTGCCGTAGACGCTGCCGGGGTCGCCGCGGCGGCGCTGCTGCCGAGGTTCAAGGGAGCGCGCGAAACGGGGGCAGGCCCATTTCCAGGCTTGTTCTCGGTTGATGGGGTCTTTTCGGGGCCACCCGCCAGGGGAATGGGCTCCTTGTCCGGGCGGGGTTGAGGTCCATTGCTGCCCACGTTGTCCATGTCCGATCCTCCACACAAGTCAGGCCAATGTTCGTAAGTCGCCGATTACGTTCTGGGTCGAGCCATGCCGGTCAAGTTTTTACCGGCATGAACGGCCCGTCTTCCTGCTGTTGATGGAGTGCAGAATCCTCGCGGTGCGAGCATTCTACGCTGGGGGCTTGGCGGCGTCGGCCGACGGTGGCGGCGATGCCGGTTGCCCCGGGTCTTTGGGTTCCTCCTTGTTCTCTTCCGGTTTTGGCGCATCAGGTTTCGGCTGATCGCTCTGTTCGGGCGGTTTCTGGGCCTTGGCCTTCTCGGCTTCCGCCTTGACCTTCTCGGCTTCCGCTCTGGCCTGTGCGGCCTCGGCTTCCGCCTTGGCCTTTGCAGCTTCGGCTTCCGCCTTGGCCTTCTCGGCACTCTCTGCCTCGCTCTTGGCCTGCTGTGTTTCCGCTGCGGCTTTCTGGATCTCTGCCTGGGCCTGCTGGGCCTTCGTGCTCATCTGGTCCATCTGGGTCCTGGTCTGCTCGAGTTCCGCCTCCAGCGTCTCGACCTGCTGACTGGTTTCCATGGCTTCGAGCCGGGCGGCCCTCCGCGCCGCCTGCAATTCCTGGCGAGCGGACCGCTCCTGTTCAATCCGCCGTTGCTGCTCCTCCTCGCGGGCCTTCGTGCCCAGCGGATCCAGAACCGTCTCCTGAAGGCCTTGCATCATCGGGGAGGCGTGGCGTTCCCTCAAGTCCTCCACCATTTCCTGATTCGATTTGCCGCCCGTGGAAATGCTCGGGGTCAGGATGAAGATCACTTCCGTAGCCCGTTCCTCGAAATCCCGACCGGAGAACAGCAGGTTCAAGACCGGGATATCCTTCAGGATGGGTACGCCGCGAATCACATCGCGTTTCTCGGACTTTCGAATGCCACCGATGACCAGGCTTTCGCCGAGCCGGATGCGATTGTCCTTGTTCGTGATCGTTCGCTCGGTCACAATAGGGGTCTGTTTGATGCCTTCCGGCGTCAGGTACGCGGCGATCTGGACTTTTGTTTCCAGGGCAATGAATCCGTCGGCGAATGCGTGAGGCGTGACCTCAAGGGAGTCGATGATGTCGGCGTATTCGGTTTTCGTGCCCAGCACGATGTTGCCGCCGTACCCGGAACTCGTATAGGTCACCTGCTGCAGAGGAACCTGCTGGTGGGATTGAATCTTTGCGGTTTGTCCGTTCACGACTTCCAACGTCGGATTCATCAGGATCTTGAGATAGCCGCGGGAGACCAGGAGATCGACCAAGGCAGTGAATCTGTGTCCCTCCAGCCCTCGGCTGACTCCGACGTTCAGGCCGAACTTGGCTCTCGCCGGATCGCGTAGTGCGGCGCCCGGGAACGCCGGCAGAAGGTTGCCCGAGTCGTCCACCTTGCCGCCCATTGTGACGGCTTCGCCGAAGAGGTTCTCGATGAGAAGTGTCGTCTCCCGGTCGACAGTGAGGTCCGCATACAGTTCTGAGACCATGCAGTCGATACGAATCTGGACCGGCGGGATGTCCGTCTCCTTGATGATCTCCATGACGGCGTCGATATCCTGCTCCAGCGGGCATCGGACGATGAGTTGGTTGGATGCGGGGCTGCACGTGACCGTGTAGTCGGAGATGTTGGTGCTCTTGCCCTTCTCATCGAAGAGCTTCGTGGCGAACTGCTCGGTGATGAGCTGCTTCATCTCCTCGGCGGTATGATATTTGCAGAAATAGACCAGCTTCCACTCTTCGCCTCCCCCGACGATCTGTTTGATTTTCTTGGGGGGCGACTTGTAGATTGCGGGACCCTGCATGTTGGGATCCGCCACGGTCTCAATGCGACTGAGATCTCGCAGGATGTTCTGCGCTTCGATCGCCGTGACCCGCTCGTCGGGCCAGTCGTGACAGCCTGCCAGGCCGACGAATCCCCAAAGAGCGAAAGCCACACACAGTCTCCCACCCCGGCTGATTTTGTGGCTGTCAATCTTCATAGGCCTTCACCAGTCGTTCCTACCTAAGAACCTCGAAGCTCCATCTATGCTTTTATCTACCCTTCGAATCTCCTATTCCCGCGAAGGGAGACGGTAGTTACCAGTATTATTATTGCACTTTTCCTTATCGTCAAGGCTATTTTGATTGGATTAACAAAAATGCGATTCCCGGGTTTGCCCACATTAAACGGATGAAGAAATCGCGGTTGGGTGCTAATGTACAGGTATGACAAAGAAGAGAAGGACAAAGCAGGTGACGGTCGGGTTCGTGGCGCTGGGTTGCCCGAAGAACATGGTGGACAGCGAACGAATGCTGGCCGAGATTGTCCAGGCGGGGTTTCTGCTCGCCGCCGAACCCGAACGGGCCGACGTTGTGATCGTCAACACGTGTGGTTTTATCGAGCCGGCCAGGATCGAATCGATCGAGGCCATCGAGCAGGCGCTTGCGAATAAAAAGATGGGGAATGTGCACAAAGTAATCGTGACGGGCTGCCTGTCGCAGCATCTCGGCGAGCCGTTGCTCGAAGAGGTCGCGGGGGTCGATGCCATCGTCGGTCTGGAACATCGTGACGCCATCGCTCGCGTGATTCGCGATACGCTGGCATCCGCTGGGCCGCTGGTCTTCCACAGCCCCACGTCGGGCACGGTCGCGGACGACCGGGTGCGACTGCGGATCGGGCCGCCCCATTCGGCTTATCTTCGCATCAGCGAGGGATGCAGCCACCGGTGCTCGTTCTGCACGATTCCCGCGATCCGAGGTCCGTTCCGCAGCAAGCCGCCGGAGATGGTCCTGGAGGAAGCGCAGGAACTCGTGGCATCGGGCGCCGTGGAGTTGAATCTGATCGGCCAGGACACGACCATGTATGGGCGGGACCGCAAGCTCAAGGGGAGACTTGCGGCCGTGCTCCGCCGAATGGAGGAGATTCCCAGCCTCTCCTGGATTCGCCTGCTGTACGCGTATCCCACAGGGATCGACGAGGATCTCATCCGGACGATTGCCGAGAGCGGGAAGATCGTTCATTATCTGGATGTCCCCATCCAACACGTCGCCGACCGCGTCCTCAAGGCGATGCGCCGCCCGGATACGAAGGGCGCTCTGTGCAGACTCGTGGAAAGACTTCGGGCCGCTATGTCCGATATTGTCCTGCGGACCACGGTGATCGTGGGCTTCCCGGGCGAAACACAGGGGGACTTCGAGGAGATGCTCGAGTTCGTTCGGTGGGCTCGATTCGATGCGCTCGGTGCATTTACCTATTTCCCCGAGGCCGGCACGCCGGCGGCCCAGATGCCGGACCAGATCCCCGACGAGGTCAAGCAGGCAAGGTTTGACGAGTTGATGCTCGTACAGCAGGGGATTGCATTTGCCGGGAACGAGGGTCGCATCGGCAGCCGGCTCACGTGCTTGGTCGATTCGTGCGGCCCCGATTCGCGACGTGGCGCGAGTCGGCGATCCCGGCGAGCGGGCCGCGGTCGTTTCTACGGGCAGGCCCCGGATATCGACGGCGTCTGCATCATCCAAGGCTGTTCCGGCCTGCCGGGGCAGTTCGTGGACGTGGAGGTCGTCGGTGCGAGGGACTATGATTTGCTCGTCAGGCAACTTTGATATTGAAGGTGTCTCGGAGCCTTTGTAAACTCTCGGCCATGTGGAAACACGTCCCGAACATACTGACGTTCATGCGGTTGGGACTGACGATCATCTTCCTGTGGATGATTCTCTATTCGCCGCACGTGGCCAATCGGCCGTTTTTCCTGGACGTTGCGTTTGTCCTGTTTGTCATCGCGGGGTTCTCGGACATTGTCGACGGCCACGTCGCGCGGCGATATAACGCGGCCACGAAGTTTGGGCGCATGATCGACCCGCTCGTGGACAAGATCCTGGTGTGCGGCGCCTTCGCGTGCTTCGCCGTCATCCGTGCGCCGGCCCTTTTCGATTGGGGCCCTGCAACCCTGGCGATCATTCAGTGGGGAGTTCTGGCGATTCTCGTCGTGAGAGAGGCCTACGTCACGATCCTGCGTCACATGGCCGAGGCCCACGGCATCAACTTCGGGGCCGTCAAGGCCGGCAAGATCAAGATGTTCCTCCAGTCCTTCGCAATCGGGACCGTCCTGATCAAGACGGCACACGTGCAGACCGCCGAGTGGGGGCACTGGTTTACTATCGTCACGTACCTGGCGATGATCGTTATGACCGTCGTCTCGGGGCTCCAGGCCACGAAACGAACCAAGGCCCCACAAGCCGTAGCAGCATAACTGGATAGGAGCGCGTATGAGCATCTTGTCATCCCGCCGAATTGAAGTGGCATTGATTCCTTTCGTTCTGTGCTTGTTATTGCTGCCCAGAGTCTCGCAGGCCGCCGGCGCCGAGGAATTCCTCCCACCGCTGTCCGACGGGAGGATCTGGCAACTTATCTGGAGCGATGAGTTCGACGGGAATGCAGTGGACCAGTCCAAGTGGGAGTTGCTCGGCGACTGGAAGCGGCGGGACGGGTTCTGGGTCAAAGAGGATTCCTACCTCGACGGCCAAGGCCATCTGATTCTGCGAACGAAGAAGGACGGCGACCGGTACACCTGCGGGGCCGTCCGCACGAGGGGCAAGTTCGAGCACCGCTACGGCTATTGGGTCTGCCGGTGCAAGTTCCCCAAAGAGCAGGGGCACTGGCCGGCCTTCTGGCTCCATGCCGACACCGTGGGCAGGATCGGCGACGCCGGTCGCGACGGCACCGAGATCGACATCATGGAGAAACCCTGGCGCGAGGACCGCATCACGCAGAACTTGCACTGGGACGGCTACGGCAAAGAGCATCAGCACGTCGGCACGACGTTCGATTTCCCCGGCCTGAGCGAGGGCTTTCACACGTTTGGCCTGCACTGGACGCCGGACGAGTACGTGTTCTATGTGGATGGCAAGGAAACCTGGCGAACCAGCGGAGGCGGCGTGTCCCAGGTCCCGGGCTACGCCAAGCTCACCGAGGAAATCGGCGACTGGGGCGGCGACATCAAAAAGGCCGATCTGCCTGATGAGTTCGTCGTGGATTATGTGCGCGTGTACGACCTCGCCGACGGGGCGGCCTACGCGCCGGACTACAAGAAAAAGGCACTGATCTGCCAGGCGGCCAATGTGCGACCGTCGCCGCAGCAACTGGCCTGGCAGAAACTGGAGTTCATCGCCTTCATCCACTATACGGTAAACGCTTTTACGGACAAGGAATGGGGCGAAGGGACCGAAGACCCGGCGATTTTCAACCCGACCCAGCTTGACGCGCGCCAGTGGGTGCGGACGTGCAAGGACGCCGGCATGAAGATGGTCATCCTCACGGCCAAGCATCACGACGGCTTCTGCCTGTGGCCGAGCAAGTACACCGAGCACTCGGTCAAGAGCAGCCCCTACAAGGGCGGCAAGGGCGATATCGTCGGCGAGTTGGCCCAGGCCTGCCGAGAAGCGGGGCTCAAGCTCGGGCTCTACGTGTCCCCCTGGGACCGGCACGAGCCCACCTACGGCGATACCGAAGGCTACAATCGGTTTTACAAGAACCAGCTTCGCGAGATCCTGAGCAATTACGGCGAAGTCACCGAGGTCTGGTTCGACGGCGCCAAGGGCGAGAACGCCAAGGACATGGAGTACGACTGGGCGGGCTACTACGCCATCGTCCGCGAGCTGCAACCCAACGCCGTGATCTTCAACGGCCCCGACATCCGTTGGGTGGGCAACGAGCGAGGCTACGCCCGCGAGAGCGAGTGGAGCGTCGTGAACAGCAACAGCTCGCTGTTCGGCATCGTCAACTGCACGGCCAAGGACCTCGGCAGCCTCAAGGCCCTCGGCGACGGTCAGCGGCTCGTCTGGTACCCGGCGGAAACCGATGTTTCCATCCGCCCGGGGTGGTTCTACCACGCCAAGGAGGACAACAGGGTCAAGTCCGTCGAGCAACTGCTCGATATCTACTTCAGCTCCGTTGGCTACAACAGCGTCCTGCTGCTGAACCTGCCTCCCGACCGCAGGGG